>NZ_JAUBSX010000002.1:0-218747 GCF_036704885.1 Microcoleus sp. F4-D5
TCACGGCGACCATTATTGATCGTCCGCTCTCTTAATCCTGGTGGTGTAACCTTTTGACACTGATTCAGCAAGCCCTAAATAGGAAATACTAACCGCCAGTGTAAGGCAAAATTAAAATCCCCAACACGTGAAATAAACTGGTAGCTAAAAGCGCGCGCGATCGCACTGCCCATCCCGTCAAAAAATAGCCGATTCCGCTCAGTTCCAACCACAGGGGACAGAGATTCGCCAACACTTTTCCCCAACTCAAAAAAATGGCAAAGTCGGTTAGCAGCAATGCTAATAACATCAGTATTACCCAACCGTAAAGCACCCAAGTCAGGCGTTCTATTTTAACCCAATAGTATGTCCAGCTTACCATAGCTGCTGTACCTACGAGGCTGAGTGTTGACCGCAAACCTGCTGGCAGCATCCAACTCACAGAAAAAAATTGTGCCGTGCCGAATACGGGTATTAACAGCAAGCTCCACAAGAGGCAAGCTCGATCGAGACAAGTATAAAATTTTGAATAAAATCGATCTTTGCCAAGGGGAAACTGAACGTGCCAAAGCCCTTCTAAATCCTGAACTGCAATGTTAATCTGTTTGCGGCGCAGAGGCGGAACTGAATAATTTAAAAATGTCATGTTTGACACTATTAAAATTAATAATTAGTGGAATCATGTACCTGTATAAACAGTAATCGGTATAATTGCTATCTGCCAAACGGGTTAATTTTATTAAGTTGACTCTCTATCGGCAGTAATAGTTATTAAATCGCAATTTAAAAGCAGAAGAGATCGATTAGAAAAATTTATAAATAGCTCTTGCGACAGATTGCTGCACTATTACTTGTCCGATAACTTAAAAACAGTCAACTTTGTTACCGACCCAATTTATGGTCACTTCATCCCATCCTCTGAAACAGCTATTTCACTGCCCGGAAGAATCAGATTTTTACTCGCACTGCTTGGAAAGTTTAGTGTTAAATGCCAGCGACAATTCTCGACTTATCGTAGAGTTTGGTTCAGGAGAGGGAAGTCCTGTTATTAAGTCTTTGCTGAGAACTGATTTTGACGGAAAAATACAGGGATTTGAGCTAAATAATGTAGCTTGGAAAATTGCTCAGTCTCAAATTAAAGAATATCAACTGAGCGAACAATACACCGTCAACAATTGCTCTTTTTTTGATTCGCCTTTATACGAGTCGGCGGATTGTGTAATCTCAAATCCCCCTTACTTGCCTGCGGTGGATGATAAAATTTACCAGCCGCTGTTGCACGGCGGGAGTGATGGTTCTACAATTGCTAAAAAACTTTTATCTCTGGACAGTGACGAAGTTTTCCTGATGGTTTCTAGCTATTCTAATCCGGTGGGTTTGGTCGATTATGCCTTGGATCGAGGCTACTCGGTTGCGAATTTTGAAATTGCACCTTTAAGTTTTGGCTATTATAGTTCGGAACCCAAGGTAAAAAGCGCGATCGCCACTCTCAGAGAACAGGGAATGGCTTTTTATTCGGAAAATATCTATCTGCTGGCTGGAGTTTTGTTTAAGAAGCACCAAAAGTTGCAAAGAGATTTGTCGATCGAGCTAATTCAGTTAATGACAGCATTTTAAAATACAGCACGGATCGATCGGAGGTTGTTTTATCGGTGGGGGCGGGTTTATTAGATTGTGGGTTGAGTGGCAATTATTGTCTGTGAACCCGCCCCCACCCAACGGCAAATCCCCATCTACGTGTTAATTCCGTTCTGCCGCTTGGATCGATATTTTAAAATACAGTTTTATCGGTGGGGGCGGGTTTATGAGATTGTGGGTTGAGTGGCAATTATTGTCTGTGAACCCGCCCCTACCCAACGGCAAATCCCCATCTATTTGTAAGGGCGGGTTCACCAACAATCTCGGTCTAAAATTGATAATCTGATAAACCCGCCCCCACCCAACGGCAAATCCCCATCTACGTGTTAATTGTATTCTGTGCCTTGGATCGATCGCACTACAGCAGCCGCAGCCCGATCGCCGATCGACTTCTCCTGATCGTACCCCAACACCAGCTCCCAAGCGTCCTGCGGGTATCTATCAACCAGCGGGATCGCCACTTCATCCAACATCCAGCGGCCGTGACGCTCGTCTTCTTTGATGTGCAGTTCCCAATAACCCATCGCAGCCTGCGAGAGTCCCAAACGCTGGGCGGCGGCTAGATAATTGCGGTAAGCCACGGGCCCCGCCACCTCAAAATAAGTAAGTCCGCCGTTGTAGCGCAGAAAATGGCGCTTGCGTTCCGTCAGCAGGAAGTTGTGATTGATGCCTGCGAGCACTTGCCAAGGCACTAAATCGAAGTACGCTTCCGGTTCCGTACTCATATCGAATTCTGCCAGCATTTGGGCAAAAAAGGTCGAGTGCTTGCGGGGGAGGCGACCGCCGCCGTATTCTTCGATTAGCACTCGGGTAAGGGTGCACTGAATTTCGTTGCCGGCACCGCCGAGGATGCGAGAAAGGCGGCTGGCTTCCACTAAACCGTCGAAAGATGCGATCGCCAGCAGGTGTCTGTATCCGGCTGCTGTCATCTGTTCCCGCAAATAGCGATCGAGATCGGTTAGCGGAGGATCGACATCGGCGGCGGCGCGATCGCGCAGGGCTTGCTTGATATCGGGCAATTTTTGCAGCGCTGCAACGTCGATTTGTGCGATTTCCCACTGCTGCCAAGGTTCCTCAATGCGATCGCGCACGGAACGCAAATAGTGCGATCGCTCGTTATTGTAGCGGCGCAAATCGTCGTACCAAAACAAGTTGAGGCGGTTGATGCGGTAAAGTACGCGCTGCAAGAAGCGGTGAGCGGCCTCATCACCCGCTTCCTGTTGGTAAGCTGCTTGAATTGCATAGGCGATCGCGCTTTCAAAATCGCTGACAAGTAACGGTTTTGCCGCCACCGTCTTGTCTAAATCCTCGACTTCTAGCAAATTGACAAATTGCCGATCGGCTGCTTCGTAATTTGGGAGTGCGAGTTGCTTTTTGGAAAGACTCGGCGAGTCTATTTTGGGTAGTAAATCTGCTGTGTTTTGCATGGAATCAACTTATTATGACTTTGATTATTGTGCTGCCTGCCCACACAGCCAACCGTTGCAGATTGCTGAGGATTCTGGCTAATTAATTTCAACATAGCGAATCTGTCAGCCGCATACACCCTTCCATTGATATAGATTTGATAGAAATTAATTTGGTCACAACTGCCCCGATTCATTCCGAAAGCAGGGTGACTGACGGAGACTTTATCAAACTCCCCAAAGTAATTGGAGCTAATATCTGGGCATCTTTTGGAGCCGGCACTGCTTGCCGCCACGCTTTGATACCTCCTGAAAGGACAACAACATTCAGGGTAATATCCTTAATCTTATTAGTCTCATTTCCCACAGATTCTTGGGAATACCGAGCGACTTTTTCCAACTGTTTGTATGCTTTAACCGATCGCCCTCCTCTGGCACAATAAAGTACAATTACTGGCTGAGGTCGATCGTCGGATTTAACCCTAGATTTTACAATGGATTGAATCTGCTTGACACCGAACCCCATCTCAATATCAATTATGGGAACAAGGGGACTTTCACCGATGCGATCTTCCGCGTATTCTTCGGGCGATCGCACATCGATCAAAATCACTGGTTTCAACTCACCCTGCTGCAACTGGGCAACAGTTATTTGTTTCGTATTTAAACTGGCGATAAAAGTTAGGATATCCATGTGATGAAATAGGGCAACTGCACCCACAGAAGCAACACTCGTCAGCCCAAAACCCATAATTGCCAGCAAAAGGCGAGAATAGCGATTAATACCTGGTTTTGCATTTTTATCTAGCATTTTTAATCATCCTCGAAAATGGATAAAAAATTTGTCCGACATATCCAGCAGGTATAGAATCAGAGATTCCATATTTATGAGGCATTTTTTGGGCTGGCATATAGATAGTGCCAAATAGCAAATCTAACAGTGGCAACTGAACAGCAAAGTTTTTGTTGTTTATTCCGGGAATTTTACTGTGATGCCAGTGATGAAATTGTGGAGTGGCTACGAACCATTTTAGGATGCCAAATTTTAATTTCATATTAGAATGAATTAAAAAAGCTATTGTCGCCGAATAAAGAGCATAAACCACCAAACTCTCCTTAGTAAATCCCAACCAGTAAAGAGGCATAATTTTGCAAATCTGAGTAAAAATTTGCTCGCCGGGATGCACCCGCACTGCTGCTAACCAGTCCATGTGTTCAATGCTGTGATGGACTGCATGAAATTGCCAAAGCCAGGGTACTTCATGCAGTAGTCTGTGGGCAATATAATATGCCATATCTGAAACGATAACTGCTTCGGCAAACTGCAACCAGACAGGTTGAGAGGCTACTTTGCTTTGCAATTCCAGGTTGAGTAAATTAGTCATCAGCGACAAAATTACAGTTACAACAAGAGCCGCGGATCTGCCAATAAAGTGACCTGTAAAAAAATAAGTGGCATCGGTTGCCCATCCGAGACGGAATATCTTTTGCTTGTGCAAGGTAAAGATTCTTTCGAGGGGAATGAAGATGCAAGCTAAGATGATGAAGCCTTTGACAATTTCAGGTAACATGAGATTCTCATTAATGTCGATGTTTACTTCGTCAATGATTCTGTACCAGCAGCGCAGACAGGATTACCCTTGTAAAGGATAGGAGCAGGCGGTTGGGTATTTCCAGGAGAATTTGCTGCACACAGAATGGATACAGTAGTCTTCTCTTTGTGAGTTCCTTGGGAAACAGGTACTAAAAATACAGCCCCGACATAGCTAGTAAGATTATTGCTGCGGGCTACACCATAACTAAACGCAGCATTTTTGGTAGATATGGTTGAATAGTTATAGTTTGTTGTCTGAGTTTTAATGCCGAGACCCAGGGCATTAACGGAATTGGAAAATGCGCCATCCTCGACGTATATTGCTTGTTGACCTTTGTTTATTGAGCTAACATATTGTTTACCTTCTGATTGCTTCGCTTTCTTCGCGCCACCACAACCGACAACAGAAGGGAGGGCGATCGCACCAAGTATTATGCTGCCCAGAGGAAAGTAAATAAAAGTGATCCTCAGTAAGATGCCTACCCAAGATTTACGTTTTTTGTCAGGGGGAAGGTTTTTTTCTGAAGATTCCGCTTTTTTATCGAGTGCATCGAGTTGAGGGTTTGTCTTAAGCTGCGTGGTTGTTCTCGATACTGCTTGTTTGTTGAGTACATCGAGTTGAGGATTTTTTTTAAGCTGCATGGTGGTTGTCCAAATGTGTTAGCCGATTAGTTGTCCAGCGAGTAATGATTGGACCAGAGGCGCGACAATATTCAGGTTTCAGGTAAATGCCTCATTGAGCTTAAACTGAATATATTATTGAGTGCGGCGGGGTATGCAAACCTCGCATATTGTGCTTTGCTTCTACTCTATCTCTATTAAATCACCAGGCTATTTGAGAACTCGACTGACTTTTCATCGACTTCTCATCGACTTTAGACATCACTGGCATTTAATAGGGCGTGTGACTATAATCGAAGAAATAATTAGAGGAACGGTAAGTTATGGCAGTGCAGTTGCTCAAAAGACTTTTCACCGTAGAAGAATACCATCTGATGGGTAAAGCTGGTATTCTTTCAGAGGGCGATCGCGTAGAATTGATAGAAGGAGAACTTGTTCAAATGGCCGCAATTGGAACTCGTCACGCTTCGTCTGTGAGGCGCTTAGCCAGACTGTGCAGCCAAATTCCAGAAAATTTGGTTATTTTCGACGTGCAGAACCCCGTGCTGTTGAGCGATCGCACGGAACCGCAACCCGATTTAGTATTGCTGCAACCTCGCGCCGATTACTATTCAACCGCCCATCCCCTACCATCAGAAGTTTTACTGTTAATAGAAGTAGCTGACACTTCAATAGATTATGACAGAGACGTGAAACTTCCTATTTACGCTCGATCGGGAATTCAGGAAGTCTGGATAGTAAATTTACAGGAAAACTGCTTGGAAGTTTACCGCCAGCCAACGGTTAACGGTTACAGTTTAATGCTGAGGTTTTGGCGGGGCGACGAAGTTTCGCCGCTGGCTTTTCCCGAATTTATAGTTAGTGTGGATTTGGCGATCGGGTAAATAGGGATTATTGGCAGTCAAGCCGATCGCGAAAATACTCCTCATACAAACTGCATCTCGCAGTGCAATAATTGCCCTCCTGCTTCACCAAACCCATACTGTTTAATTTAAACGCCAATTCTAGCCTCAATCGGACTGGCTTTGACACACTCGAAACCTCTCTCATCGCCTCGATTAATTCTGGAGATTTTTCTAAATTCCACAAATGTCGGCGCAAATGGTCGCTGTAAATTCCTGCCTCGGTTGTCGCCGATTTCAGCAATTGATTTAAAGTCACATCTTGACGGGCAATGCGATACATAGCCAGCCGCATTAAATAGGGATGTCCTCCCACTAGCGCCATCATTTCTGCAACTTCTGTCGCGCTCCAATTCAATCCGTGCCGCGCTGCTAAGTCTTGCACTTGCTGGGAATTAAACTCAGGCAAATCAATGGGCAATCCCACATTAAACGGCGATTTATTCACATCTAGCGGGATGTAAACTTCCGTCGAATGCACCACAATCAAACGCAATTTTTTCCAAATATCTCGCCGTTTTGCTTCTTCGTGCAAAGCTCGCAATAGCCCAAAAAAATCGTCGGCAATTTCGGGCGATTCAAACAGGCGATCGCTCTCATCCAACCCTAACGTCAGAGGTTTTGAGGATTCTGACAGCAAATACTGTTCAAAATAAGCCTTACAGCACTGATTGCTGCCAATCAAATCGGCTAATTCCCAACACTTGGGCAACTGCTCTAGCATTCCTAACTCTTGACCGATGCTAGCACAAAACCACTGCAAGAATGTATCTGAATTAGCGAATATTTTCCGATTCGCTAGCTGAAAACTCAGCGCTACCGTGCGAGAACCTTGCTGTTCTGCATGATGCAAAATCCTCGCCATCAAAGAAGTTTTGCCCATTTGTCTGGGTGCTTTTATGCGGATCAGCGCTCCCGGTTGGGCGATCGTCTCGTAACAGCGGGATTCGATCGGAGGGCGATCGATATAAAAACGAGAAGCTATTTCAACTTGTCCTCCCGGCAATTCTGGCGGCGCTGCGGGCAGGGGTTGAATTATTGACTGTTTTGTGCTAGTAATTGCTTTCCATTCTACAGCCAATTCATTGTCGGCAGTTAACGATGTGCGACCTTCTTTGATAATGGTTAAAATTTGTGATAATAACTTAAATGAGTCGCCAACACCGCGCCACAGCCAGGGCTGAATTCCTGCTAAATAGCTGAGTAAATCAAAGGAAAGCGGTGTATTGACTTCAACTAAAATCGGTAAAATTGCGGGTTTGTGAGCCGTTAAATTGTGGGATTCTTTGGCTAGCTGCACTTGTTCCAATATCATTTCGCTAGCGGCAGATTCTTCGGAAATCAGCAACAGCAAATAATCGCAACCCTTTAAATATGAGCCTGAGTCGCTGCTGTTGTTAATAAAAAAGACTTCGTGGCCTCGGGCACTCAAAGCTTGGTGTAACTGCTGGGAAAGGGTGTTGTGTGAGGTCGATCGTCTTCGAGGGCTTTCCTTCGGATCGCCCTCGAAGACGATCGCCACTTTTGCCCTCACCAGCAGTACCTCGTCTGGATCTGAATTCGCCTCAAAATCGGCTATATCGCGCCATTCCTGCCCCAATCCGCGACAAATTTCGATGAAATTGGCATAATCCACAGGTTTGCCATTCAGAAAATGGCTGACAGTAGATTGGGCCATCCCTAAATCCTCAGCCAAGATTTTCTGACTGGGAAAGCCATTTCTCAGGAGACAGGATTTAACTGCGCGAATGCACTCTTCGCGCACCCTTAGCGATCGTGGCATTGCTTATAACGATCGAGACACTGAAACCATCATAAATGCCAACCGTCTGTAAAGTCGATGAAAAGTCGATAAAAAGTCGATGAATTTTCAAATAACTCAGTCACCAACTCAAATAGCCGCCTGATTAGATTAGAAATAACAAGGTTGAATCCCATCGCAACGAGGTAAAAGCATTGTGTATTCTATCCTAATTTGGTCGCTGGCGTCAGCCACTAATCAACCAGGTTTCGCCTTCACCCCGCCCCTATTCTGGCTGCTGATCGGAGGTGTGCTTAGTGCGATCGAGCTATTAATCATCAAAACTCAGCCCCAAAAATACAGGTTTTACCTGCTAATGATGGGAACTTCGGCTTTAATTGAATCATTTATTTTGTGGAGAGGATCTGTAGCATTTCAGTTTAGTTGGGCGAACATAATGTATGAAGATTTTGACTGGCAAATCTTCTACTGGATGGGTATAGCCGTCGCGCTGAGTATCTGGATTCGACCGATTTTTATTGTTCGCAAAAAGTTTGTCATTCCCGAAGCAACCGAAGCGACAACAATCTCCGAAATTTTCCCCGGAGAAACCGGAATGGTGATTTATGAAGGGGCTTCGTGGAAAGCCCGCAACGAAGATTCTCAAGGGGCGATCGCACCCAGACAAAAAGTTTACGTTTTGCGCCGCGAAGGAAACACGCTGATTGTTGTACCTGACAGATTAATTCACATCAACAGCTAAATCTGAGTTCTTTTATGACTAGACGATTGAAATCGCTTCTTGTCAAACAAAGTCCGCCTTCGCGGACTAAGAAATCATTGTCAACTGTCAACTGTCAACTGTCAACTATTTACCAGGAGATTCACTATGTATCAGTATTTTTTGATGGTGTTGTTTGCAATCACCGGAGTATCCTTAGCCAACAGCGTCAAAATCGTCCGTCAAGGAGATGAGGCTTTAGTTGAAATTTTCGGAAAGTACGATCGCAAGAAACTCGAACCTGGTTTGACATTTTTGATTCCCTTTGTCGAAACAGTGGCCTACAAACAAACTCTGCGCGAGCAAATTTTAAAACTGTCACCGCAACAATGCACGACGCGCGATCGGGTTGCCGTCACCGTTGATTTTATTGTGTACTGGCGAATCATCGACTTAGAAAAAGCTTCCTACAAAGTGCAGAATCTCAAGGAAGCGATGTTAAATATGCTGATTCTTTCAATTCGCACTCACATTGCGACATTATCTGTGGAGGAACTTTACACGGCCCGCAATCAAATAAATAATGCTTTAGTGGAGGAGTTGGATACAACAACAGATTCTTGGGGTGTGAAGTTTACAAGAGTGGAATTGCGCGATTTTGCGATCGGCAGTAAAGTGATTCAGCCCACATCCATTGACCGGAAAGAAGTACAAAAGCTGCTAGCTTAGGGATTAGTATTACCTCGTTTTCATCGTTACCAGGCTCTTCCTGGTAACGCAGATCCAGAGGCTCTGCCTCGCCGACTTTAATTTGCCTTGCATATACCATTTACGGAGACAATTCATGACTAAATATCAAGAATCAAGTATTAGTAATTCAGCTTATAACGGTAGCGGATGCTTATTGCTTTTAATGGGCATTGTAGTAATTGGCGCGATCGCTCTGCCATCATTTCTTAATACTAGCCATAGATCCAGGATTTCCGAAGCAAAACAGTATGTTGGCTCGATGAATCGCGCACAGCAAGCCCTATTTATAGAAAAAAGTGCTTTTGGTACTTCTGTTGATGCTTTAGGACTTGGCATTAAAACAGAAACAACAAATTTCAAGTATTCAATTCGCGCCACTAAGAAAGCAGCATTTAATTATGGAGTATCCAAGGAAAAAAACTTAAAAAGTTATGTCGGTGGTGTTTTTCTGGTTCCTGCTAAAAACTTTGAGCCAAATGCTGCTAAAGAGGAAATAACTACAACATCCATATTGTGCGAAGCAGATTTTCCCGGTACAATTAAACCAGCGGAACCTACCTATGAAAATGGTAAAATTGCTTGCGGTCAAGGCACAACACAAGTGACCAGATAATCTAACTATACGCAATATAATGACAGTCGATTACAAGATCGAATCGGCATTTAATTGAGATTGAGCGCACTAAAGTCTTTTGTGCAAACAGAGAGGATACAAAACTATGAGCCAACAAGATTCTCAATCAGCTAGCATTTCACCTAATGGTTGCGGATGCTTATTGCTTTTAATGGGCATTGGAGTAATTGGTGCGATCGCTCTGCCATCATTTCTAGGTGGTTGCAAGGGATGTAAATATAAGAAAATGGAAGGGATACAGTATGTTAGATCAATGAGCCGAGGTCAGCAAGCCTATTTTGCAGAAAAAAATGCTTTTTCCAGTTCTGTTAAGGCTTTGGGAATTGGTCTTAAAACAGAGACAAAAGTTTTCAAGTATTCAATTCGCGCCACTAAGAAAGCAGCATTTAATTATGCAGTAGCAAAGGAAAACGAATTAAAAAGTTATGTCGGGGGGGTTTTTATTGTTCCGCCAAAAAACTTTGTTCCCAATGCTACTAAAGAGGAAATAACTACAACGTTCATATTCTGCGAAGCTGATTTTCCCGGTAGAACTCAACCAGCGGAACCCACCTATGAAAATGGTAAAACTGCTTGCGGTAAAGGCACAAGACCAATGGTCTCACCAAACTAACTATACGCAATATAATGACAGTGAATTACCAATATTAAATCGGTATTCAATAGACATTTACCAGACTAAAGTCTTTACTGCTAACAGATAGGATGCACTACAATGAGTCAACAATATTCTCAGTCAAATAGCTCTGCATATAATGGTTGTGGATGCTTAGTGCTTGTGATATTTATTGGGATAATTGTCGCGGCGGCTGTGCCAGATTTGCTTCATAGGGGTAATAGAAGCCCGTTGTCGGAAGCGAAACAGTATGTTAGTTCCATGAGCAAAGCCCAGCAAGTTCACTTTTTAGAAAAAGGTGCTTTTACTAATTCCATTGATGCTCTTAAAGCTGTGGGTGTCAGCATCAAAACAGAAACAGCAAACTACAAATATTCAATCCGCGCCACTGAAAAAGTAGCATTTACTTACGGAGTATCGAAGCAAAAAGAATTGAAAAGTTATGTGGGCGGTGTTTTTGTAGTTCCTGCCAAAGAAGTCGATGCCAATGCTGCTAAAAATGAAACAACAACAGTATTCATCTTGTGCGAAGCTGATGCTCAGGGTACAATTAAACCAGCGGAACCCATTTATCAAAATGGCAAAGTTGCGTGCGCTAACGGCACAAGAGATTTGAAAAAATCGTCCAGCTAGAGGCAATATAATGACAGTCGATTACCAATATCAAATCGGCGGTAGTCTCCCGCACAATGCACCTACTTATGTAGTGCGACAAGCTGACTCAGAACTTTATCAAGCCCTCAAAGCCGGAGAGTTTTGTTACGTGCTCAATTCCCGACAAATGGGCAAATCCAGTTTGCTGGTGCGAACTGTACAAAAACTCTCGGCTGATGGCATTGCCTGTGCCACGATCGACCTTTCGGACATTGGCAACCAGCAAGTCTCTCTGGATAAGTGGTACGGCGGCGTCGCTTACAAACTCTTGTGCAGTTTCAACCTGTTTAACCCAGTCGAGTTTATGGCGTGGTGGCGGGAGAGAGAGTTGATGTCGCCGGTGCAGCGTTTAGGAGAGTTAATTGAAGAATTGCTGCTGGTCAAAATTTCTCAAAACCTGGTCATTTTTATTGATGAAATTGATAGCGTTCTGAGTTTCCAAGAACCGCTAGACGATTTCTTTGCATTAATTAGATGTTGCTACAATAAACGCGCTCACAATTCAGAATACCAGCGCCTTACATTTGCTTTGCTGGGAGTAGCTACGCCATCGGATTTAATTAGCGATGCAACTCGCACGCCCTTTAATATCGGCTTAGCAATTGAATTGCACGGTTTTAAATTACAGGAAGCTCTGCCTTTAGCAAAAGGGTTTGAGGGACAGGTAGACAATCCTCAAGAGGTTTTAAAAGAGATTTTGGACTGGACTGGAGGGCAGCCATTTCTGACTCAAAAGCTTTGCAAGCTGATTTTACACCATTTAAAAATCTTAGCGTCGGCTTCTATTATATCAGATTCAACTGATAAAACCCCAACTGAAAAATTTACTACAAATCAATTATTAATTAGCGATATCGTGCAATCTCATATTATTGATAATTGGGAATCATCCGATGAACCGGTACACATCAAAACAATTCGCGATCGCCTTCTCAGAAGTCAGCACCGCGCCAGTAGGTTATTAGGACTATACCAAAAAATATTGCAACCCTTTGAACCCCCCCAACCACCCTTAAAAACGGGGGATGAAATGCCAGAGTTACCTTTATTAAGCGGTGCTGGAGAAGTCTGGGCTGATGATACTCCCGAACAAACAGAATTGCGGCTGAGCGGATTAGTAATAAAACGAGCCGGAAAATTAACCGTATCCAACCGCATTTACGCAGCTATATTCAGCCACAACTGGGTCGAAAAAGCACTCGGCGACTTGCGCCCCTATGCTGAATCCCTAACAGCATGGATAGCTACAAATTGTCAAGACGAATCTCGCTTGTTGCGCGGTCAAGCACTGGAAGATGCCCGACAGTGGGCGGCAAATAAAAGCTTGAGTACCCAAGATTATCAATTTTTAAATGCGAGTCAAGAAGCGGAATTTGCCAAGTTCCGCTGTCAAGAAAAACAGCATAAAGCTGAAATAGAACAATTGCGCCGCGAAAAAAAGTTACTAGAAGAACTAAGCGAAGCACAAAAGCAGAAAAAAGTGATTGCAGTTAAACTTTGGCGCGAGCAACAACTGAGAGTGCAAACAGTTACAGTAGCAGCAGGAATACTGATATTAATTCTGATAGCAGCCTTTTGGATTAAACCATCAATTGAAGAAAGAAACCACAAAATTCTCACTCTCAGTTTGCTATCAGAAACGCTCTTGGCTGCCGATAAAAAAGAGGAAGCTTTGCTAGAAAGCATTAGAGCTGTTACAGAAATGAAACGATCGCTCGGAGTGAGTTCAGATATTCAGATGCGAGTGGCGATCGCCCTCGAACAGGCAGTTTACAGCTTTCGGGAACGCTGCAGCTTGCAGAGTCAAGCCAGTACCCTTGCTTTCGCGAGTTTCAGTCCCGACAGTCAAACAATTCTAACTGCTACCGATGATAATTATATCAAATTTTGGCAAAAAAATGGAACTTTGCAAGCAATATTAACCGGGCATACGGATAAAATTAGAATTGCTATTTTCAATCCTAACGGTCAGCTTATTGTGTCAGCCAGCGACGACAAAACCATCAAAATATGGCAAAAAAATGGCAAGTTAATTCATAATTTAAAAGGACACATCGATAAAATAACAAGCGTCTCTTTTAGTCAAGACGGTAATATTATTGCTTCAGCCAGTGTCGATGGAACTGTGAAACTATGGAAAATCAACGGTGAAGAATTGTCAAGTTTTCAAGTAGAGCGAGGTTGGATAACCAGCGCCAGTTTTAGTCCAGACGGTCAGATAATTGCTGCGGCTGGCACTGATGGCACTGTTAAACTTTGGAGTTTGACAAAGCTTGTGGAAAAATTGCGAAAACGGCAGTCGCTCGAATCAAGCACCGACATCAAATTGCTCAGAAGTTTACAGATTGAAAGTGATAAAATTATGAGTGTCACTTTCAGTCCCGATGGAGCATTGCTGGCGACTGCAAGTGCTGGGGGAACTGCGAGAATTTGGAGCAAAGACGGCACACCGCTAAGTATTTTAAAGCATACAGGTGGATTGACAAATATCAGCTTTAGTCCCGACAGTCAAATGTTGCTATCTGCAAGCACAGACAAAATGGTGAGGCTGTGGAATATTGACGGTAGGTTGCTCCAAACTTTAAAAGGTAACAAGGATGCTGTTTGGAGTGCGAGTTTTAGTCCAGACGGCAAGGCGATCGCAAGTGCTAGTGCTGACGGTACGGTGATGCTGTGGAATCTTAATCTTGACGATTTGCTGGTGCAGGGCTGCAATGTCGCCCGCAATTATTTTCAGACAAATCCGATCGCCAATCCCAGCAATCGCCACCTCTGCGACGGAATTGAAACTCAGTCAGGCATTAGGCAAAAAAAACCCGGTTAAGGCTCAAACTCGTGAGTTTTGCAGCAAAGCATCCAGGCAGAAACCGGCTTTTTGACCGCGAATTTCAAAGGTGGTACCCGCCACGTGATTTATCCGTGCAATCCATCCAAAATCTAAAATCGAAAATCCTCAAGCCCCCGCCTTTATCCGCAAGGTCAATCTAAAATCTAAAATCTAAAATCTAAAATCGATTGACTCCCCCTGGGTCTAGGGCTGATATGGTTACAATTGGTAGCAGCTAATAGGTAATAGGTCAGCCCGATCGGTGTATTCAACTCTAGAGCAAAAGTACCAGCGCCTGCAAAAAGACTTAACGGGCGGAGTTATCGCCCTGGGCGGCATTTTATGCACGGGTACTCTCTGGTATTGGCAAGTGGAAAAATGGTCTTTCCTCGATGCCGTTTACATGACAGTATTTACCCTAGCAACTGTGGGCTACGGTGAACTTCAGCCTCTGGGCCAACGCGGGCGAATGTTTACCATATGCCTGATTTTGATGGGCGTGATTGTGATTGGTTTCATCGTCAACCGCTTTACAGAAGCGCTGATTGAAGGATATTTTCAAGAAGGAGCAAGAATTAGGCAGCAGCGGCGATTGGTAGATTCTTTGAT
The DNA here is from genome assembly GCF_036704885.1 of Microcoleus sp. F4-D5. Taxonomy (NCBI): domain Bacteria; kingdom Bacillati; phylum Cyanobacteriota; class Cyanophyceae; order Oscillatoriales; family Microcoleaceae; genus Microcoleus; species Microcoleus sp. F4-D5. The sequence goes on from NZ_JAUBSX010000002.1 coordinate 14,693, forward strand.
CGGGCATTACATTCTCTGCGGTTTTGGGCGCACTGGCCGCCAAATTGCCTTGGAATTTCAGGCAGAAAATATTCCTTTTGTGGTGATAGATTCGGCGGTACAGTCGGTTGAAGCAGCTTTGGCACTGGGGTACACGGCTGTCCAAGGAGACGCGACTCTGGACGAAATTTTGCTGAGTGTGGGGATCGATCGCGCAAATTGCATAGTAGCAGCTTTGCCTTCGGATGCCGAGAATTTATACACTGTCATGTCAGCGAAAACTCTGAATCCCAAGGTGCGGGCGATCGCCCGCGCCACCACAGAAGAAGCCGTCAAGAAGTTGCAGCGGGGCGGGGCCGATGCCGTCGTATCCCCCTACATTACCGGGGGAAAGCGGATGGCGGCGGCGGCTTTGCGGCCTCAAGTTATGGATTTTTTAGACGGTGTTTTGACCGGCACCGATAGTTCTTTTTACATGGAAGAATTTTTGGTCGATCCCAATACCTGTGTCTACGTCGGGCAAACTTTGAGAAATGCCAAGTTGCGATCGCAATCGGGGGCATTGGTTTTAGCAGTGCGGCGCGCTGGCGGGACTTTGATTGTGGGGCCTACGGGAGAAACTGCGATCGAAGGAGGAGATATGCTGATTTGTTTGGGCACCGCCGAACAACTGCGAACTCTCAATCAAATCCTCAGTCCCCTGAGTTTTCGTCTCCCCCGGCCCCCGAACTAATACGATGTCAGGTTTGTATAGCATTCGCCAAATCGGTTAGGACAAATTCTTGTAGGGAGGGCGCTGCTATCATCTCATCTCATCCGATTAGGAGAAATATTTTCACATCAGCGCCCACCCTACTGCTGTTACTCTGTCTCAACCACCTTGAGGGTTGCTAGATATCCCTTGTTAACGAAAAATAAACCAGCATTCTGACTCAGAAATTCGGGCGTCAAACTATAGCAGCGGAAAAGAAATTGTTTTCCCTTTATAAATCTAGAAAAAATGCTAGAAGAAAAAGATTTTATAGCCACAAAATTGCTAATTCTCTCCATTAAAAAACTGAGCGTTCAGATTAGCCCTAGGGCGAGCGCTTAAGAAAGTTATCCCATCTATCCCAAGAAATTAGAGATTAAATTTTCAGTTTTGTAGTTAGTCGAGGTTTGGGGATTTCAAAAGGCGGCAGGCGCTAACTCTGATGGATCTTGCACTGATGTCCTTTTGAATATAAAGTGTAAAAATCTTGGAGTGCTGACATTTTTTCTCTCAATCTAGATATCTCTATATCCAAGGGAGAAATTAGTTTCTCAACGTAGCGAACGTCACTCAACCACAGTCGCAAATCTGGTTTGAGAGTTGCATAGAGCGTTTCGGGGCAGGATAGTAATATTACTGTTATTGTCTCTGCTACGAATGACTGTTGCGATCGCCACTTCCCTACAACAGACATTGCATCCCAGTCATCGCTTGACAAGTATTGGCGAACAATATTAAACAGTGAATTTAACTCAATAGCTGCTCGTAATTTCTCCAGTGTCTCTGCCGTCTCTGAGGAGGTATGCAGCATAGTTGCGAACTCCACAGGCCAATGGTGCAGGATGGTACTGACAAATGAAGCAATTGAATCAGGTTGCTCTTTTCTCAGAATGTCGGGCAGTATTTCTGTAAAGTAAGGAGCAATACTACGCCACTGATGTAAATCAAAAACAATATGAAAAAAGGTTGCTTGCAACCCTTCAATCTTCTGCAATAAAATATAACCTCGACCTTGATTAGTGACCGGATCGACAGGCTCAAACGCTTTCCATAACAAAGGCAGAGAAACCCAGTGAGGTGGATATTTGAAACGGGCAACATCTAGCAGAAGCACTAGATCCCGCTTTGGATGATAGCCACCAATTGGTGAGAAGTGACCGTCACCAGTTTGTCCTAATACCTTTCGGCTGTAGGAAACAACTAGATGAATATCACCTGGCGCAGCAGTCACCTGCTGAACTGCTTGCCGAAAGTTTTCCAAACTGCTTTGCTTGTAACGGTTAGGTTTTACAACAGCACCGTTGCAACGTGCGATACAGACAAACTCATCAAAGGTGATACCATTTTCTTTAATGACTGACAGAGGCAAGCAACAGTCTAAAAATTCCTCTCCATACCATCTCCACACCCCTTTCCAAATGCGACCCGGATCGATGGATAAAGCATTAAGAACAACAACTAAACTACCCAATCCACAAAAAGCGGGTTCTGCTTGAGTATGAAACTGTTCAGCTAGAGCAAAATACCCTTCCATACCTCCGAATGCCAACGCTTCTCGAAAAATTTGCCTTCCTTCTACTGAGGAAAAGGCAATAGCAGAATCGGGGAGTGAACGACGATAAAATCCTTGAGCGGACATTGAGTGTTTTAACCCTCATTGCTAACGGCTAATAGATCTGATGCAACATCGCTACACTGATACTGATGAATGCACATATCTACTACCTTTTTTGCATTTTAGCAAGACAGCGCTGCGAACGTTTGACTTTCTGGGTGAAAACTTTAACAAACGCGACCATTTTTCTTAGATAGAGTAACCGCCTTGGCGGTGGCTGCAGTCGCGAATGCAAATCCTCTCTCGATCGATGCTTCCCAGAACAAATAAATATTTTTACAAGGTACGAACAAAATCTTGAAAAATATTTACTTTTGATTTAAAAAATTCACCAGATCCACCACCAAGGATTGAGGGCAAATAAAAATGCTCTCGGCAAGTCGCCGAGAACATTTTTAAGCCGTTAAACAGCGTTTTGAACCGCGATCGATCCCGCAAAGCAATTTGGTATTACACAAAATAGCTGAAACCCAAAGCCGATGGCGGGATTTGAACCCGCGACCGACCGATTACGAATCGGTTACTCTACCACTGAGCTACATCGGCACAGACAATTTTGAATTATAGCATAACTTAAGCGAAAAAAGCAACGAGTTGTAGAATTTAATTCAAAACTCCACAACTCCTAACTCAGAACTTGTTAAACGACCAGTTCCCCGTCTGTTGAGCCGCCTCTGGCCCCGGAATAAACTAAACCCCGCTGCATATCCAGCGTCAGCATAGTTCCGTCCCGAATTACCCGCGTGGCATTCTGCACGCCCACCATCACCGGCACGCCCAACCGCAAACCGATAATCGCGGCGTGAGAAGTCAAACTATCCTCCTCCGTCACCACACCTGCGGCTTTGCGAATCATGTCCACAAAAGCGACGCTGGTGTGCTCTACTACCAAAATTTCTCCAGCGTGGAAATTGCCTACATCTGCAGCAGTGCGAGCAACCCTGGCCATGCCGCTCACCGAGCCCAAACCGACACCAGTACCTCTGCCTAAAACGGCTGTCACTACCTCAACTTTGATCAAATCCGTCGATCCGGCAACCCCTTGCAGAGTACCGGCGGTCATCACCACTAAATCTCCGTCGCACAGTAACTCTTTTTCCTGGGCGACAGTCATCGCAGATTGAAATGTCTGGCCGGTGGAGGGCAAATCCAGCACCAGCAAGGGTTTGACTCCCCATACCAGTTGCAGTTGTCGGGCTACGTCTACGTGAGGAGTAACTGCCAAAATCGGAGTTTTCGGTCGGAATTTCGAGACATTGCGGGCTGTAGCGCCGGTTTTGGTCAGCGTCATGATGGCGGCCGCGTTCAACTGTTCGGAGATTTGGCTGACTGCTTGGCTGATGCCGTTGGGGATCGATCGACCGATATCTTCTACATTCCTGATATTGCCCCTAATTCCTTCCCTCTCCATCCGCACCGCAATTCTCGCCATCGTCGCTACCGCTTCGACAGGGAACTTGCCTACAGCCGTTTCATTCGAGAGCATCACCGCATCAGTTCCGTCGATAATCGCGTTAGCCACGTCGGAAATTTCCGCGCGGGTGGGACGAGGATTACTTACCATGCTGTCGAGCATCTGGGTAGCGGTAATTACCGGAATTCCCATGCGGTTGGAGGTAGCAATCAGCCGCTTTTGCAAAAGCGGCACGTCTTCGGCGGGCAGTTCCACTCCCAAATCGCCGCGGGCGACCATCACGCCGTTGCAAAGGGCCAGAATTTCCTCCATTTGTTCGATCGCCTCGTGCTTTTCGATCTTGGCAATCACCGGTACTTGCTTGCCCGCACTGGCTATTAGTTCTTTAATTTCGAGCATATCCTGGGGATTGCGCACGAAGCTCAGGGCCACCCAATCGACACCTTGGTCGAGACCGAACATTAAATCTTTGCGGTCTTTGTCAGTTAGCGCCTTAATTGACAGGTAAACTCGCGGAAAATTCACGCCTTTGTTGTTGGAAAGCGGCCCGCCGACGACGACGCGGCAGTACAGTTCTCGCGCCGCGCGGTCTACTTTTTCCACCAGCATTTCCACTTTCCCGTCGTCGAGCAGAATCATTGAGCCCTCTGGAACTTCGTCTGCTAGGGGTTCGTAGGTGACGGAGGAAATTAGCTCGGTGCCTGGAACCGGGCGGCTGGTGAGAATGAAAGGGTCGCCGTTTTTGACAACAATAGACCCTGTTTCAAAGCGGCCCAAACGAATTTTCGGGCCTTGGAGGTCTTGGAGGATCGCCACCGGCTGGTTAAGTTCAAAGGATGTTTGCCGGATTAACCGAATGCTGCGTTGGTGGTCTTCTTCTGTTCCGTGAGAAAAGTTGAGTCGCAAAGTTGTGGCACCAGCTTCTATGAGGTTGCGCAGCACTTGTGGGTCCGAAGTGGCAGGGCCAATGGTGGCGACGATTTTAGTCCGGCGTAGGGCTTTTGGCAGTTGCATGAATTGAGATGGGGTGGCTGGAGGATTTATTGTTTAATTTTCGGCTAACGTTTCATCTTTCACTACAAGCAATGACGCACGTCTTAGTTCTTACAATTTTCTCGATCGTCAAAACAGCGGGCATTGACCATTCTCTAGAATATCTGACTTTATTACCGATCGATAATCTTTTCTTTTGGAGCGCCTTTTCTTCAAAATAACTTTCGCTCCAAGGCTTGACAAATATACAGATATACCCATTTTGTTGCGGGTTTCCCAAGAGCGTTGTGCGAATCTAACATCGGTATGCTTGCAAAACAACAATAGTTTGATTGTTGTGCAGACGACGGGCGATCGAGATTAGATACAGTGATTTCATAAAACTTTACTATTTAGAGGCTTGTATCTTATACTACGCAAGTGTGAAATATTAAGGAGTGCTAACGAAGATGTCGGAGGCAGGACGGCCGCTGACCGTGCCTAAAGAGTTTCTGAGTCCTCCCGGTGACTTCAATCCGACACTGCTGCTGTTTTTGAGTGCAGTGGTGATTGTCGTGATTTCTTACTGGGGTTTCTGGTTTTGGGAATGGCCCCAATGGTGCTGTTTTTCATTGAACGTGTTGGCTTTGCATATGGCGGGAACAGTGATTCACGATGCGTCTCACAATGCAGCACATCGCGATCGCACAATTAACGCTATTTTGGGACACGGTAGCGCGCTGATGTTGGGTTTTGCATTTCCCGTGTTTACGCGGGTACATATCCAGCATCACGCCCACGTTAACGATCCCGATAACGATCCAGACCATTATGTTTCGACGGGCGGGCCTCTGTGGTTGATTGCTGCGAGGTTTTTTTACCACGAGATATTCTTTTTTAAGCGCAAACTGTGGCGAAAAAATGAACTTTGGGAATGGTTTTTCAGCCGTTTGTTTGTCGTAGCGGTGGTGTATATTTCCATTCAATACGACCAACTAGGTTACGTGATGAATTTTTGGTTTTCTCCAGCTTTGGTGGTGGGGTTGGCGTTGGGGTTATTTTTTGATTATTTGCCGCACCGTCCGTTTCACGAGCGCGATCGCTGGAAAAATGCCAGAGTATATCCTAGCCCTATTCTAAATATCTTGATTTTGGGGCAGAATTATCATCTGATTCATCACTTGTGGCCTTCGATTCCTTGGTACAATTACAAGCCTGCTTATGAGGCTGTTAAGCCGCTGTTGGATGAGAAAGGTTCCCCTCAAAGTTTAGGAATATTGGAAGGGAAAAAGGACTTTTGGAGTTTTATATATGACATCTTTTTAGGGATTAGGCTGCATCACAGGAAGGCCCTTGATTGACAAAAAACCCGGTTTCTTTGAGAAGCCGGGTTTTTTGTATTACAGAAGGAACAAGGCAAAGGCAATTGGGGGTAACGGTTTTAGTAGGGAAACGGTACTGCCTTTAGTGGTGTCAACTTAAGCTTTTAGTCCGCTGGTTCTCCCACCCGACAGTCCGCCAGGGAATGAATTCCCCCTCTCATAGCTAAAGTCCTCTCCAAGAGGACTGAAGAACTCATTAGTCCTCTTTGAGAGGACTTTCACTTTGAGGCAGGGGTTTCAACCCCTGACTCCCACCCGGCAGTCCGCCAGGGAATGAATTCCCTGTCTCATAGCTAAAGTCCTGTCAAAGACGACTGAAGAACTCATTAGTCCTCTTTGAGAGGACTTTCACTTTGAGGCAGGGGTTTCAACCCCTGACGGACTATCGGTTTTACCTGAAGTTGACACGACCAAAGCTACTGCCGTCTCCTGACTGTGGGTAAGATTTATTCCGATGCCACGGGATTTGATATCAATCCCCTATCGGGGAAGTGGTAAACAAGCTAAGTAGGGGCCAGCGAAACCGGGTTTTTTTACGAAAATATGTGGTTGTAGTCCACAGATTCGGTAAAAAACCCGGTTTCTTTCGTGGGAGTGGATAAATTCTGGCGTTGCCAAAAAATGGAAAAATCTCAAGCAGATGTAGTTTCAATCCCCTCTCGGGGAAGTGGTAAAGGAGACACACAGGGGGATGCTTTAAAGTGAAAAATTTATCTAAAGTAGTTTTAATCCCCTCTCGGGGAAGTGGTAAAGGAGACCATCATGAATACTATCAAAAACGTTTGGGCTTCTTTGTTTCAATCCCCTCTCGGGGAAGTGGTAAAGGAGACTCTTTTTTTGACGAGTTGAAAAAAAGGGGGGCGTATAACGTTTCAATCCCCTCTCGGGGAAGTGGTAAAGGAGACTTTGTTAAAGGCCAAACAACCCAAGGCGTTAACAGCGCGTTTCAATCCCCTCTCGGGGAAGTGGTAAAGGAGACAATAGTTTTTGGACTTTCAATTATGTCTACCTTGTTTCAATCCCCTCTCGGGGAAGTGGTAAAGGAGACTGGCTTTCATCAAAAACATCCGTCAAGCTTTTGCTTTCGTGTTTCAATCCCCTCTCGGGGAAGTGGTAAAGGAGACATTGAGCGGCGTGATAACGGGGATGTGGATATCTACCGTTTCAATCCCCTCTCGGGGAAGTGGTAAAGGAGACTTCTGAAGTTTATCCCCATATTGCGGGGGCTTTAGAGAAAATGTTTCAATCCCCTCTCGGGGAAGTGGTAAAGGAGACTGGGGATGTCTCCAGGACATAATGGAGCAGATAGTTTCAATCCCCTCTCGGGGAAGTGGTAAAGGAGACAGCCAGTTACAGACGCTGAGCCGGTTCCAGAACCAGTAGCAATGTTTCAATCCCCTCTCGGGGAAGTGGTAAAGGAGACATTTGTGCACTTCTCTTTAGCCTAAATATAGAGAGAAGGTTTCAATCCCCTCTCGGGGAAGTGGTAAAGGAGACAATTCACCAAGGTAACAGCTTGATGTTTCAAAAAAACGTTTCAATCCCCTCTCGGGGAAGTGGTAAAGGAGACGTTGAAATTTACTAACATCCTTTTCCAACAAAAGTTTCAATCCCCTCTCGGGGAAGTGGTAAAGGAGACGTTAATTTTCTGGAATTGGTCAAATTAGCTCAACAGAGTTTCAATCCCCTCTCGGGGAAGTGGTAAAGGAGACACAAAAATGACGATCTTAGACCATGGTAAAAACAATGTTTCAATCCCCTCTCGGGGAAGTGGTAAAGGAGACGGAAAAAAACAATGGAAGCTCAAGCTATCAAATGTTTCAATCCCCTCTCGGGGAAGTGGTAAAGGAGACCCGAATCCGCAATTCGGCATCTAAAGGCTCATCCGGAAGTGTTTCAATCCCCTCTCGGGGAAGTGGTAAAGGAGACAGTGTGTAGATTATGAGCAGAAATTCAAATTCTGAAGTTTCAATCCCCTCTCGGGGAAGTGGTAAAGGAGACCTTCTTCTCGAAGAAAGTCCGGAACAGGATTAGACTCAATGTTTCAATCCCCTCTCGGGGAAGTGGTAAAGGAGACTAATAGTGTCTACTATGACACTTATAGAAAGAAGCAACACAGTTTCAATCCCCTCTCGGGGAAGTGGTAAAGGAGACGAAAGTTGTCGATTGGGTTTATGGTAATGAAAACAGTTTCAATCCCCTCTCGGGGAAGTGGTAAAGGAGACGCGATAAGTATAATTGCGATTTTCTGCCACTGATTCTGTTTCAATCCCCTCTCGGGGAAGTGGTAAAGGAGACGCTGTTTTAAGATTCATTAAAACAAATAATGTAAGTTCTAGTTTCAATCCCCTCTCGGGGAAGTGGTAAAGGAGACTTGCACCAGTTGCAAAAGCTCAGGAAATGCCTCAGGTTTCAATCCCCTCTCGGGGAAGTGGTAAAGGAGACATAACCTCAAAAACGCCTCAGAAATTAGCATAGATTTTGTTTCAATCCCCTCTCGGGGAAGTGGTAAAGGAGACGAAGCCCGAGCAAAAGGGTTTGTGGAAGATATTCAAGTTTCAATCCCCTCTCGGGGAAGTGGTAAAGGAGACAAACCTTCCTCAATGCGTTCAAGACAGCCTAGTTTTAATCCCCTCTCGGGGAAGTGGTAAAGGAGACAAAGCCAGCTTCCACTAAGACTTTCTAAGTCTTAATCACAGTTTCAATCCCCTCTCGGGGAAGTGGTAAAGGAGACTAGAGATTTTGGGTCAAATGGTTGATTATGATCCTAATGTTTCAATCCCCTCTCGGGGAAGTGGTAAAGGAGACCGAGGAAACACCCCCTACCCCCGAATTTACAATTCCTAAAAGGTTTCAATCCCCTCTCGGGGAAGTGGTAAAGGAGACTTTGTTGTGCAGAGCCGGGTGCTCCATAAGTAAGTTTCAATCCCCTCTCGGGGAAGTGGTAAAGGAGACCACTCATTTGGATGAATGGAGGTTTAATGATCATTCTTGTTTCAATCCCCTCTCGGGGAAGTGGTAAAGGAGACATAAAAGAAGTCGAAACAGTTGGTTTTTTTACTGTTGGTTTCAATCCCCTCTCGGGGAAGTGGTAAAGGAGACACTGGATTAGAAACATTAAGCACACAACCTGCACAGAGTTTCAATCCCCTCTCGGGGAAGTGGTAAAGGAGACTCTTCGGCCAGGGAGCCTTACCCAGAAAGGGTTTCAAGCTTCAAATCGACGCACCATTTTTTAGCTGTCAATAAGACTGTAAAACCTGCAATAAGCTCTGTTGCTTGCAAGGCGTAACCCTTGGTATCACAGCAATCGACGCACCCCAACGAGAAAATCAGGGTTTTGCCTATCGCCCGAGGTGCGTCGATTGACATTCTGCGACACTGAAACTAGCCGCAGATCCAAAATAAAACTATGCAATTTTCAACGTTCTGGAGCGATCGAGCTTTGCAACTCGCAAACTCACCATACACCTTAACCTGCAACTTGTCAACAAGAATGAGAGTGAAATCGGACGAGATCTCTTTTTGAGTTGTCGGGGCCTGCGACAAAATCAAAGAAACCGGGTTTTTGCGGTTTTCGTCGCCTGCAACCAAGTATTCTAGAAAAAACCCGGTTTCAGGGGGCCCGTGAGTCTAGGACTGTTTGACTTTGTGAGTTGTGGGGCCTGCGACTTTCACAATCGCCAAGTCTACTTTTCCCCAGCCACCGCCACCGCTAAATTCCTATCCGGGCGCAAATTTTGAGCTCCCCGCAAATAAGGATGATAAATTTCAGTATGTGCCGGCCAATTGACGAGAATTAACAACCGGATGCAGCGTTCCAAAGCACCCTCAACGTGCATTTGCTGTACGTCCAGCAAAGCAACATTACACCAGTGAGGACGTTCGCGGGCGATCGCAGCCGGAAACACAGCATCTAAATCACGAGTAGCAGAAAACGTAGCACTAATAATTAATTCTGGATTTATATCATTTTTTGCTTCTAATTCATCTAACAATTCTTTCACCGCTTCTCGAATTGCTGCCACCGAATTCTCGCTAGCAGTAGTTGCCCCACGAATCCCCCGCACTTGCCACTCCACGCAAATTTCCTCCATATTTTTGTTATGAGTCATTAGTCATTAGTTATGAGTCATTAGTCATTAGTTATGAGTCATACTAAATTAGGCTTAAATACCCACTTTATTTCTTAATCCCCGCTTGAGTGGACTTCGTTTGTGTAGTTTGACCTCCAACTCCTAGGCAAAGCCAGGGCGAAGCGCCACATTGGAGTTGGAGGTCAACAGATTTCAATCGCCCAATCATCCAGGGAGTAACTAATGACTGCTGACTCCTGACCGATGACTAATTTATTTAATCACGGGCGATACATCCACAGCGGCAAACCGCTAGTAGAAAGCTCGAATTCCAGCAAATTATTGTAAGCCCAAAGCCCGGATATATCCAGACTACTCCCCAAGACGCGATTTAGGAAAGGTTTTTGTTTTTCTAGCGTGCAAGACTCGGTTTTTTCCGGGTCCAGGCCTGCGAGTTCGGCGGCAAGGCGGCGGGCGTCCTCTTCTGTTCCCAGTCGATCGACCAAACCCAATTCTAAGGCTTGCTGGCCGGTAAAAACGCGGCCGTCGGCAAAAGTTTTCACGTTTTCAACTGCCAATTTCCGGGCTTCAGCAACGGTTTCCACGAATTGCTGGTAGCTGGTATCGATCAAGTCTTGCAGAATTTGCTGTTCGGGATCGGTCAATTCTCGATCGAATGCCAAGATATCTTTATACGGCCCCGATTTAATCACCTGAAAAGAAACGCCTACTTTTTCTAACAGCCGTTCTAGATTGTTGCCCCGGATAATCACGCCAATGCTGCCGGTAATTGTACCGGGATTAGCAACGATATGCTCGGCTCCCATGCCGATGTAAACTCCGCCAGAAGCTGAAATATTGCCGAAACTGGCGACAATTTTGACTTTTTCCCGCAAACGCTTCAGCGCGCTGTAAATTTCCTGGGAATCGCCGACAGTGCCGCCGGGGCTGTCTATCCGCAGCAGCAAGGCGGGAAATTTGCGTTCTTCAACGGTTTTGAGAGCTTCTAGCACTCGTTTGCGGGTTTCTCCGGCAATGGCTCCGGTGATTTCGATACGGGCGATTTGTTTGCGGTAGCGGGGCTTGAATGGCCAAATCATGGGCAGTGTACAGGCAATGTTACGGATTTTTCTAGCTAACTTCTTATAGTGTGCCTTATTCATCAAGGTAGATGTTGTGCCATTTAGGAACAGGCAAGATGCCTGTTCCACAAGAAATTGCTTGATTGTGGAACGGGCATCTTGCCCGTTGCTGATGGCCGCAACAGGCTTTCGGGCCTGTTCCACCTTGATTTTGTGGAACAGACCCGAAAGCCTGTTCCTCATGGCCGAGATTTGTGCGATCGTACTTAACCCAACATCAATAATATATAATTGTAAAAATTGCTTAACAAAACTACATCATTCTCGTCAGAGCCACTCTCATCAATAATTATTTGGAGTCTCCGCCATGCAGCTAAAACTTACCGATTCAAAACTGCCTTTTGCCCCGCTGTTGCTAATTGCGCCGTTTTTCCTGTGGGGAACCGCGATGGTAGCGATGAAGGGCGTGATGCCACACACGACGCCGCTGTTTGTGGCATTCGTGCGTTTAGTACCTGCGGGCGTGTTGGTGCTGCTGGCGGCGGCACTGATGGGAAAACCGCAGCCGCAGGGTTGGAAAGCTTGGCTGTGCATTTCGCTGTTTGCTTTAGTTGACGCTACCTTGTTTCAAGGCTTTTTAGCCGAAGGTTTGACCCGAACCGGTGCCGGCTTGGGTTCGGTGATGATTGATTCTCAACCGCTAGCTGTGGCGATTTTGTGTTTGTGGCTGTTTCAAGAAAAAATTGGTTTTTGGGGCTGGTTGGGATTAGTTATTGGCGTTGCTGGCATCAGTTTAATTGGGTTGCCGGATGGCTGGATTTTGGGGCTTTTGCATCCTGAAAACGCGCCGGTTTCTGCGGGTATCGAACAGTTGTTTCAGGGTGGAGAATGGTTGATGCTGTTGGCCGCTTTGTCGATGGCTGTGGGTACGGTTTTGGTGCGCTGGGTTTGCCGTTATGTTGACCCGGTGGTGGCGACTGGTTGGCACATGATTTTGGGCGGTTTGCCGCTGTTGGCAATTTCGGCTGCAACTGAGTCTGACCAGTTTGTGAATATCGATTTTTCCGGCTGGATGGCGTTAGGTTATTCTACTGTGTTCGGAAGTGCGATCGCCTACGGTTTATTCTTTTATTTTGCTTCCAGTGGCAGTCTAACAAGTTTAAGTTCTCTTACCTTTCTTACGCCTGTATTTGCTTTGCTGTTCGGCAATTTGTTTTTGGGCGAAGTGCTCAGTCCGGTACAATCGATGGGAGTTGGGCTGACTTTGGTGAGTATTTATTTGATTAACCAGCGGGATACTTTGGGTGAGAAATTGCGAAAAGTGCGAGATGGTGAAGCGAGTGCAGAAGTTGAAGCAACAGGATTGTTAGAGTCGTCTGAGTTGAATTCTGTAGAATTACCCGTGCAGTTGCGGGTTAGCGAATTGGAATCAGAAGTTTAGCGCTTTGAGAAATTTAGGGAGAATTGGTTAATTCTTGAATTAACTGATTGGGAGTTACAATCCTAGGAGTAGTAACCGGAAAATCTCGCGGGTTGCGGGTGACAATGGCATCAATTCGATTGATTGCAGCAGTGCTGTACTGAATCGCATCTTCAAAATCCTTGAAGTTGCAAGTTAATGCCATTGAAATAACAGAGTTATCTACTGTTGCTACTTGACAAAATGTGGCTAACTGCCGCAAAAAATCCAGCGTCCAATCGCGGCCTTTGTCTCGGCGAATAATATAGTAAAGGTCGCTAAAAGTTGAGGCTGAAATATAGCCTTGAATTTGTGCTTCTTCAACAAAAGTTAAAATGCGATCGCTTTCAGCAGAGAAAGGTTCTCGCTCAAGCGCAACATCTACTATTATATTGGTGTCTATCAGGATTTTCACAAGTTATGTTTCTCCTTTAAATATTCCCATTTTGCTTGTTTGTCTGGATCGTCAAAATCCAGCGGTTCGGGTACAGCATCTCGATCGAATAAACCTTGAAATGCCTTCACGTTAGTTTTAAACTTTTTTTGAGGTGCTTCAAGTGCGATCGCATTTTCTGACGCGCTGACTTGTTTAACCGTATCAGGTAGCTGCAAGACGATGATTTCTACATCTCCCGGCGGCATATTCACGGGTTCCACAACTACCAAATTGCCAGTTGCATCGATTTTACCTCTAAGTTTGTATGCTTGCATGGTAATCTCCGATAACTATGTTTCTATTATATGACATAATAACTTGTTTCATTACCAATCCTCTTCACCACCAATCTTAATGTCTCTGCTTTGAATCTCTTCTATAAAAGTTTTTAAACTGGGATTTTCTGGGTAATGCTTCATCAAAACTTTATGCTTGCAATATTTTTCTGAAATTACTCGATAATATTCAGGATTTTTAGCATTAGCGTCGATCGTAAAGTTGTGTTTTTTCTGAACTTCCCGATTTAACGTGTCGAGACAGTTTGTAATTTTAGCTTTTCTACTGTCTGTATAATACAGTGGAAGCAACCAACACTCAATAGAATGTACGGAGATGGCAAATATAATTTGTTGTTGATATGTGCTGTAAAAATTATCGCCGATCGCACTTCTAAACTTTTCAATAACTTTTGCAATTAACTGCTGGGGAGTAAACTCACCGTTTTCATCTTGTTTGGCTACACCATAATCTTCTGAAACATCCGTATCTATCTGAATAATTATATAGTCAATAAATTGAAATGCTTCTTGAAATTTTTTTGACCTACAATAATCAAATACTAAAGTCCAGCCGCCGGTTTTGGATTTATCTCTTTTGGGCTGAAGAGGTGTCACCTCTATATATGCACTATTAAAATATCCAGCTAAAATATCTTCTATTACAATTTGGTCAGTCAGTCCCTCTGCAATCAATCCAAAACTAATCATATTAAAAATTCTTAGGAAGTCCGCCGATATAGCCTCTCAAAAATGCCTCTGATAATTCTACTGGTTCTTGGCCCTCTAGAGGTTTGGGGCCCAGAATGCGTCTGGCTTTAGTATAACCTAATTGGTTGCGAGAAATCACAAGCAGTCGCTGTTCGTCATCCTCTAAATCCAAACCGTCCAAAACTGCCGGGTTGTGGGTTGTAAAGATGACTTGTTTATCATGTTTCTTGGCTAGTTCGACTAATTCTTGCATTAATCGGCGGCACAATCTGGGGTTAAGAGAAGCATCAATGTTATCAATTGCAAAAAATTTGGGAGTGATATCGCTGATAAACAAGGTAAAGTAAAACAGTAACAATAAAAAGCCTTCATTCGAGCTTCTTTGGTCGAAATAACTTAAATCCTTATCTAAGTACCTATCTTGGATTTGGATAGAAGTTTGCATTGCTGCTAAATTTTGAGGAACTTCAAAATCTTTAAACCAATCTATTAAGCGCAGCTTTTGTTTGATTTCATCAAGCTTGTCTTGATTTTTATCTGAATTCAAAAAGTTAATAAGTTTAAATAGACCTTCACCATTAATGCCTAACGGTTGAATCTGGCCTTCTTTTTCAAAAGTTCGTAAAGCTGGATTCTCCGGAGAGTAAATTATAAATTTATTCAAGTCAATTATTGGAATAAATGATTCCGCATCCTTTTTAAAGTTTAACCATTCTTTTTCTGGTAGCTCTGTTTTGCCTTCTGAAACTGCTGTAAATTTTTCTAGTCCCCCATGTTTTTGAAATACCAGCATGACAGCATTCTTGAGAGAAATTTCAGTATTCCCCAAAAAGTTTTTACTAACCCAGGGAGAATAGGGAGAATTATCATTTTGTAAAACACAACTAAATTGTAGCTCATTATTCTTTCTTAACTCAATGCAAATATCTTTATCTAAATTTGCCTTTTCAAAAGCCGATCGCATAAATTGAGGTTCTGTAACTCGGATGCCCCGAGAAGCTAAAAACTCGTTATCCAGCTTGTCATCTGCCGCAGCAGAAGCAAGGGCGATCGCCTCTAGGATATTGCTCTTTCCGCAACCATTTTCACCGATCAATACAGTTACTCGTCCTAATTCTAGCTTCAGCTTTTGAATGGACTTATAATTTTCGATTCTGACTTCTCCAATCATAATTCAATCCCATATAATCTTAGTGTACTCATTATATCTCCGATCGCATGGATCTCAAGGAACGCCTGCACAGCCATCTGATTCAAATTGTACGCGATCGCAATCCATACCTCGCATCCGAAGGGCATTTTTATGCCCAGCAATACATCCGCGAACAGTGGGCACAGTGGGGAACTGTAGAAATTGACGATTTTTCGGTTCGCGGGCGAATTCATCACAATTTGATTTTGGATTTACCCCCCTTCGATCAGGCGAGTAAGAAGCAGTTGCCGCCGATCGTAATTGGTGCTCATTACGATACTGTACCCGGATCGCCTGGGGCCGATGATAATGCTACTGGTGTTGCTGTTTTGCTGGAACTCGCAAGGGATATCGCATCTGCGCCGCTCAAATATCCAGTGCAATTAGTCGCCTTTGATATGGAAGAATACGGTTATTTGGGAAGCAGTCATCATGCAGCTAAATACAAGCAACAGCAAGAGTCAATCCGGTTAATGATTTGTTTGGAAATGTTGGGTTATTGCAACCATAATCCTAATTCTCAAAACTATCCCGCTGGCTTGAAATATTTTTATCCAAATTATGGTAATTTTATTGCTTTAATTGGCAATTTGCAGACTGTTCCAGATTTGATTAATTTGACTGACAAAATTCGGAAATCGGGTCAGCCCTGCGAGTGGCTATCGGTGCCGAATCAAGGTTTAATTGTGCCGGATACTCGCCGCAGCGATCATGTTCCTTTTTGGGATAATGGTGATCCGGCTATTATGGTGACTGATACTGCTAATATGCGAAATCCGCACTATCATCGAGAAAGTGATAGGATTGAAACTTTGGATTTGGATTTTCTGGCGGGTGTTTGTCAGGGATTGGTTGAGGCTATTCGATATATATAGCAGTTTTATTTTAACGAACCGCTTTCGTCGCGTTAGGCGAAGCTGCGGGTAAGCGCTAGGGCGCGAAGGAAGGAAAGAGAAGATGAGAGAGAAATAGATATGATTTTTATGAGTCTGAGGTTCTGAATTTTATGAAATTTATGAATTGACTTGCCGATATTTTTGTTTAATAATTCTGAATCAGTTAAACAATAAAACTCAGGAAAAAGATATGAATGCTGTTTTTGACGATCGCACTCGCTGGCAATTTTGGATCGATCGCGGTGGCACTTTTACTGATATTGTCGCCAAGAACCCCGACGGTAAATTAGTCATTCACAAGCTGCTGTCGGAAAACCCGGAACGCTACACCGACGCGGCAGTTCAAGGAATCCGCGATATTTTAGGAATTGGCGCAGATTTTCCGATACCCGCTGCACAAATTGAAGCGATTAAAATGGGGACGACGGTAGCGACAAATGCTTTGCTGGAACGAAAGGGCGATCGCACAATTCTGTTAATTACTAAAGGTTTCGGCGATGCGCTGAGAATTGGTTATCAGAACCGCCCTAATATTTTCGCGCGTCACATTGTTTTGCCCCAGATGCTGTACGATCGAGTTATTGAAGTTGCGGAACGCTACAGCGCAACAGGTGAGGAGTTAACTGCTGTCAATCCCGAATTTATCCCGTCTTTGCAGCAAGCATACGATGAGGGAATTCGCAGTTGTGCGATCGTCTTCATGCACGGCTACCGCTACTCGGAACACGAAAAACAAGTTGCTAAAATAGCGAAAGAAATTGGCTTTACTCAAATTTCAGTATCTCACGAAGTTAGCCCGCTGATGAAACTGGTTTCGCGGGGAGATACTGCGGTTGTCGATGCTTATTTATCCCCGATTTTACGTAGATACGTCGAACAAGTAATCAGTCAGTTAATCGAGGCAGATTCCGGGAACGAGGGATTATTAATGCCCAATTCCCAATTCCCAATTCCCAATTCCCAATTCCCCAAATTAATGTTTATGCAATCAAATGGCGGCTTAGTGGAGGCGGCACAATTCCAAGGAAAAAACAGTATTTTATCCGGGCCTGCTGGGGGAATTGTCGGTGCAGTTCAAACTAGCAAAAAGGCAGGTTTTGATAAAATTATTACCTTTGATATGGGCGGAACTTCCACAGATGTTGCCCATTTTAACGGCGAATACGAACGCGAATTTGAGACAGAAATTGCTGGGGTGAGATTGCGATCGCCCGTGATGGCAATTCACACTGTAGCAGCCGGCGGCGGTTCAATTGTCTTTTTTGACGGGGCTCGCTACCGTGTCGGGCCGGAGTCTGCGGGGGCCAATCCTGGGCCTGCTTGCTATCGCAAAGGCGGCCCTTTGACGGTGACTGATTGCAATGTGATGTTGGGGAAAATTCAACCGGATTTTTTCCCGAAAGTGTTTGGATTGAATGGAGATTTGCCGATCGCCCCTGACGTAGTAAAGCAAAAATTTGGGCAATTAGCGGGGGAAATTGGGGGCGAGAGGACGGCGGAACAGGTGGCGGAGGGTTTTTTGGCGATCGCGGTGGAAAAGATGGCAAATGCTGTCAAAAAAATCTCGCTTCAGCGCGGTTACGATGTTTCGGAGTATACATTGTGCTGTTTCGGCGGTGCGGGCGGCCAACACGCTTGTGCGATCGCCGATGCTTTGGGGATGAAACGGGTATTTATTCACCCTTATGCGGGTGTGTTGTCGGCTTACGGTATGGGTTTGGCTGATGTGCGGGCTATTCGCGAAAGGGCGATCGAGCAACAATTAAGTGCAGGATTATTAGCTGATTTGCATCATATTTTAACCGAATTGGAGGCTGAGGGAAAGAGGGAATTGAACCGCAGAGGCGCAGAGAACACAGAGAATGAGTCAGAGGTTTTAGTTGTCAGCAAGTTGCGCTTAAAATATCAGGGAAGTGATTCGGTTTTGGCGGTCAATTGGGCTGACAATATTGAGGTCATGCAGGCTGAATTTGAAGCAGCCCACCGACAGCGTTACAGTTTTATTATGCCAGAAAAACCGCTGATTGTGGAAGCGGTTTCGGTGGAAGTTGTAGAAAGTATGGATGTGCCGGAAGCATCCACAATTTCCGCTGCTTGTGGCGCGGGCATCTTGCCCGTGCAACCAATTTCAACCGTGCAAATGTATGTTGCTGGCGGGTGGCGGGAAACGCCTGTTTATCAGAGAGACGATTTGCGATCGCACGACTGCATTAGCGGCCCTGCTATGATTGTTGAGGCAACGGGAACTAATATCATAGAACCCGGCTGGGAAGCGGAAATAACCGAAAATAACGATCTAATTTTGAACCGCCAATGCACGCAGATGAACGCAGATAGTATCCGCGTTCATCCGCGTTTATCTGCGGTTAAATCCGATCCAGTTTTGCTGGAAATTTTTAATAATTTGTTTCGGGCGATCGCCGAACAAATGGGCATCACATTGCAAAACACAAGTTCCTCAGTCAACATCAAAGAACGTCTCGACTTTTCCTGTGCAATTTTCGACAAAAACGGGCAATTAGTTGCCAACGCGCCGCACATTCCCGTACATCTCGGCTCGATGAGCGAAAGCGTTGAAGCTTTAATTTTAGCACAAGGCAATGCGATTCAACCGGGCGATGTTTATGTTTCTAACAATCCCTACAACGGCGGCACGCATTTACCCGATATCACCGTTATTACTCCAGTATTCGATCGTGATTCCTCCCTTCCTTTGTTTTATGTTGCCTCGCGGGGACACCACGCCGACATCGGTGGCATCACTCCCGGTTCCATGCCCCCTAACAGTACAACAGTAACCGAAGAAGGCGTATTGCTTGACAATTTCCTGTTAGTAAGCGAGGGTACTTTTCGAGAAAAAGAATTAATAAAAATTCTGACAGCGGGTAATTTTCCTGTTCGCAATTCCGCTCAAAATCTAGCCGATTTGCAAGCACAAATTGCTGCTAACAAGCGCGGCGCAGAAGAACTGATCGAGATGGTAGAACATTATGGATTAGAGACTGTGCAAGCTTATATGGGCTTCGTACAAGACAATGCGGAAGAGTCGGTACGCAGGGTAATTGATGTTTTGCAAAATGGCGAGTTTACTTATCCGATGGATAGCGGCGGACAAATTAAGGTAGCGATTACAATTGACAAATCTGCGCGCAGTGCAAAAATAGATTTTACTGGCACTTCCGGTCAACAAACTAACAATTTTAATGCTCCCGCAGCCGTGTGCAAAGCCGCTGTTTTGTATGTTTTCCGCACGTTGGTAGATGACGATATTCCTCTAAATGCGGGCTGTTTGAAACCTCTAGAAATTATCAATCCCGAAGGCTGTATGCTGAATCCTCGCTATCCGGCGGCTGTGGTTGCGGGAAATGTGGAAACATCGCAGAATATTACCGATGCTTTGTATTGTGCTTTGGGAGTGATGGCGGCTTCTCAGGGAACTATGAATAATTTTACATTTGGAAATCAGCGCTATCAATATTATGAAACTATTTGCGGCGGTGCGGGTGCTGGTGCAGATTTTGACGGTACTGATGCGGTGCAAACTCACATGACTAATTCGCGTTTAACTGACCCTGAAGTATTAGAATTCCGGTTTCCGGTGCTGTTAGAAAGTTTTGCAATTCGGGCTAATAGCGGGGGGAATGGATATCATCGCGGGGGGAATGGAGTTGTGCGGCGAGTGCGGTTTCGGGAGGCGATGACGGCGGGAATTTTATCGGGGCGGCGGATGATTTCTCCTTGCGGTTTGAATGGGGGTGAAGCGGGGAAAGTTGGGCGGAATTATGTTGAAAGGGTTGATGGAAAAGTTGAAGATTTGGGGAGTACGGCGACTGTGGAAATGCAGCCCGGGGATGTGTTTGTCATTGAGACTCCGGGGGGCGGAGGATATGGTACTATTGTTTAGCCACAGTAAAATTCATTATTTAGAGTGTAGAGGTGACTGTGATGGCTGACAGTTCTTTCTTTGATGAGTCGAGAGATAATTCTTTAGTCAAAGCAGAAATAGTTGCTAAATACTTTTGGGCGTGGGCAAAGGTAATTATACCCACAGCGAAGAAATGGAGTAATAAAATTGCCTATATTGATTTGTTCTCTGGGCCCGGTCGCTATAAAGACGGTTCTAAGTCTACTCCATTACTTATCTTGGAACGTGCTATTGCCGATCCAGATATGTCACAAATGCTAGTAACGTTGTTTAATGATAAGGACTCAGATAATACTCAGTCTCTCCAGCAGGCTATACAATCAATTCCCGACATAGGAAGATTAAAGCATACACCAATAGTTTTGAACAAGGAGGTTGGAGAAGAAATTGTCCAAGCCATTCAACAAATTAATAATGTTCCTACACTATTCTTTATCGACCCTTGGGGTTATAAAGGCTTGTCTCTTGGGCTAATTGGAGCGGTTATTAAAGATTGGGGTTGCGATTGTATATTTTTCTTTAATTACAATAGAGTAAATATGGGATTGCCTAACGTTTCTGTAGACAAACACATGAACTCTCTATTTGGTCAAGAGCGAGCTAATGCGCTTCGGGAACAACTAAAATTGAAACAACCGTATGAGCGAGAGTTAGTTATTGTAGAGGAGATTTCCCAGGCTCTCAAAGAAATAGGTGGCAACTACGTTCTTCCCTTTTGTTTTAAAACGGATACAGGAACCAGAACTAGCCACCATCTAATTTTTGTCTCTAAAAATGTGCGTGGTTACTCAATTATGAAAGAAATTATGGCAAAGGAAAGCTCTAGTACAGAGCAAGGTGTACCGTTGTTTGAGTATAATGCAGCCACACAATATCAACCTTTACTTTTCGAGCTATCACGACCACTTGACGATTTAGAAAATATGCTATTGCATGAGTTTGCAGGTCAAACACTAACAATGGAAGAAATTTATAATCAGCATCATGTTGGCAAGCGTTACATTAGTAAAAATTACAAAGAAGCTCTGCGAAAACTAGAACAACAAGGTAAAATCATAGTAGATCCAGATGCCAGTAAACGAAGAAAGTACAAAGGAGAGATTACATTTGGAGAGCAGGTGAGAGTTACATTTTCACCAAAGTAGGTATTACTACTTTATTTGAGTTGCGACTCACACTCAAAGTGTAACCTTTCCATTGCTTTTGGTGCTGTTGCCATGCTTCTGGCATCTCATCCCAGATTTTTTCATCCAGAAGTCGCCCACCAGCTTTAGGTGTTCTACCTCCCCATTGCTTGAAGAAAAACGCTACTTCAGCCTCCTCACACTGCTGTTGAATACTCTCAACCCATTCTGCTTGCATGGGACGGTGTTTTTGTCCAGATTCTCCCCCAACTATTACCCAATGAATGCCTTTTAAATCAATATCCAAAGCACCTAAAAGCGGTTCGCACGATAGAAATCTGACCTTTGCAGGTACTTTTCGCAAACAATCAATCCTGTCAACGTACTTTTGATTTTCAACAGAAACTCCCATCCAAATGTTTTCATGCCAGTCTAATTTATCTGCTAATTCGCGAAGGCGTTCGTGTCTTTTGGTCAGAATTTGATATACGTGCCAAGGAGTTTCTCGAATCACTTCAAAAACTTCTTGAAGGAATGAAAAAGGAACTTCTTCGTGAAATAAATCGCTCATCGAATTCACGAAAATGCGGCTCGGTTTTCGCCAGCGTTTGGGTTCTTGCAGGCGCTCGCGATGCAGTGTTAAATCAAAACCGTTAGGAAAATTAGTGTGAAACCTTTTTGTTAATGCTTCGGCATAACAATGCGTACAGCCCGGACTGACTTTATCGCAGCCAGTCGTTGGATTCCACGTTCTGTCGGTCCATTCGATACCAGTATTAATGCTAGACATACAAGGATTTTACCATTAAAATAACCTTTGTAGGTGACGGTGAACAAATAAAATTCGATCTACTAATTGAGGTTTATTCACCGTCACCTACAACTTAATTATATAATTAATTTGACTTTATTATCAACATATTTTTTAAGCACTTGCATCAAATGTATATCGTGTTGTAGAATCGGGCTGCACCCGCATTTATTCTCCAAGCTATTCCAGAACAATTGTGCAAACACCTAATTTTTCCGAACTCAACCATCCTGTGGTCAAATCCCTGTTCCATCACAGCGACCAGGAATTATTGACTCTGTTTCAAAACCATCCCGATCAGGGTCGCTTCTTCACGGCGATTTTTTGCCGCTACGCTCAAATTGTACACTCCCTGATCCGCCATTCCGTGCGATCGCCCGTACAAGGCGATTACCTGTTTGCCCACACTTGGCAGCATATCTATCACGAGCTCCGAGGCCTCGATTTGCGCCGCGAAACCCAAGAGTCTGATGGCGGAAATCTCAGTCTCCAAAACTGGCTGATTAATGTGACAGCCGTCTGCATAAATCAAGCTGAATTGCCCCCTGTTGAGTCGATTCACTATTCTTTGCAATCGGCTCCGCCTCCCCTGTGGTGTTACGTCAAACAAGCCTTAGAATTGTTAGCGCCGCTGCCGCGTTTAGTGGTCTTGATGGCTCAGACTTTCCGCTGGAGCGAAACTCGAATTGCAGCTTATTTGCAAGCAGAAGGCGAAGCTATTTCGCCCGCTCAGGTAAAGGCTTTGCTGCAAAAAGGATATCAAACTTTAGAATCAAACTTGCCGGAGGATATTCGGGCTATTTATCTAGATGAAAATCTCGATTATCAAGAAGCACTTGTCTAGATATACACAGTTAGTATCGTAAAACTAACAGCATACAAAACCCGCTTTTTTTAGTTTTAGAGGCGGGTTTTACCCGAAATATTTGCTAGGACGAACAGCATAGTAAACCCGCCCTTTCGCGAGTACAGATAGACCAGATATTTCGGTAAAAATCGACTGTTCCAAGCAGTCGAGTTTTAGCTCAAACGGATTCGATCGCTAATTTAGATTGGCAAAAGCAGAGCAATCTTAATACTGAGGAAAAAATGGCTGTTTATCAAGTTCGGCTCGTGAATCAGGAACTGGCGCTCGATCGCACGATCGCAGTACCAGACGACCAGTATATCTTAGATATGGCAGAAGATGCCGGCATCCGCTTGCCGAATGGATGCAAGCAAGGAGAGTGTTCTGCTTGCGTTGTCAAACTGCTGAGCGGTGAAATCGACCAAAGCGAACAAAAGTTTTTGAAGCCGTCAGAATTGCAAGCTGGCTACGCTGTTACTTGTGTGGCTTACCCGCTTTCTGACTGTACTTTGTTAACTCATCAAGAACAAGTTTTATATCAAACATCTCTTTATTTTAAGTAATAAGTATGGAGCGATTCAAAGATACTCGTGAAACAATCTACTCATTCCAGGATGAATTTCTGGTGCGATGCCCTTGTTGTGATTCACGTGCGATCGTGCGCTGTATCGAGCCTGATAACGCCGATTTCTTTGCTACTCGCAGATTTTCCTGTACAGCTTGTGGTTCCTCAAAAGATTGGTCTGAGAAGAAGATTGAAAGCTGGTATAGCGAGGCATTGGATAACTACTTCCACTATCCTCTGTGGCTTCAAACTTCCTGTTGCGGTGAGACGCTTTGGGCTTACAATCTTCGACATTTAGAATTTATTGAGGCGTTTGTTAGGGTAAAGCTGAGGGAACGAAAACCTCATCAACTTTATGGCTGGTCGAATCGCAGTCTCTTCTCTCGACTTCCACAATGGATACAATCAGGTAAGAATCGAGAAGAAATTATCAAAGCGATCGCAAAAATACGTAAATCTGTTGTTTGATTCCTACAATCCTGGACGCAAAAACCCGGTCTCTGCACGTAATTTTGTCGTATACGCTCAAACGTGAAAACGAGCGAGCGGGTTTTTTTGGGAAGCGTGCGTCCAGGACTGTTCTACCTAATATTGGTTCCTGGAAATGGTTCTTCAAGCAGATTTGGTATGGTGTAACGTGCGTGACTCTCCAGCATCTCGCTGTTAATTGAACAACTAGAAAGTCACGCATCCTACTTATTTACTCAACGGGGCAGCAACTGTAGAATCCGCTGAAGGGGAATTTCTACCCCATCCAAGCGGTAATTGAGTTCGTATACCAGTTCGGCAACCCCTTTTTCTAAGATATAAGCATCGAGCAAAACTTGCAGTTCCGGGATAGATTTTGGTAAGAAATTTGCATCTGCTGCTGTCGCCAAATAACTCTTGACAAAAGTCAGGCTAACCCAGCGATGCCAAACGTTCGCCCACTGCTGCATCTCCGGGAGATTTTCAGGGCGAATCATGCCGCTTTCTACTTCATTGCGGAGTGCCAAAGTAACGGCGTAATTAAAAGATTGCAGCATTCCCGCAACATCTCGCAGGGGCGACCTTTTCATCCGCCGCTCGCTTAAGGGTCGATTCCGTTCTCCTCCGAAATCAATAATTACGAAGTCTTTGCCTGTATAAAGAACTTGCCCGAAATGAAAATCCCCGTGACAGCGAATTCTATCAGCCGTGATTCTCAAGTTCAAAATAGATTTGAAACGTTCCATCAGCAAGTCTTCGCGGTTGAGCAGATTTTGTGCCAATTTTTGGGTGGCAGGTGGCAGGTGGGACAGCCGTTTTTTTAGTAGCAGCAAAGTCCTTCCTGCTAGATTTCTCATCTGTTGATAGATCGAACGCTGGTAAAATGATGTGAAGTTTTCTGGGGCAAAAGCGGGATTTTCTATGTCAGAAGCTAAAGCGAGGTGAAGTTCGGCTGTCCGCTGACCTAAAAGTTCTGCTGACGCTAAGTAAGAGCCGATGAGTTCCCGAGCTAAGGCGGGAATTTCTAGGGATAAATCGGCTACTAGCGAGTTGGACGGCCGCTGCATTTGTGCAGTCAAAGTGCTCGGTAAATAATTTTCGGGGGAAGTTGATAAATTATCGCCGGAATGCTTTGCTTCTACTGTCATTACTTGCTCGAAATAGTCGCGCAGTGTGTCTAATGTATAAGACCAAGCGTCTATGCTGTCGGGGATTAATTTTTGTAAGATTCCGACTGTAACGACTTGTTTTCCTTGGGTGTGATATTCCAATGCTCCGGCAATTGGAGCGTAGTGTTGAATCGAGTTGCGTTCTGTTAAAAAGCGCCCGATTTCTAATTCGGGGTTGATGCCTTCCTCGACTTTTCGCAATATTTTCAGGACGAAGCGGTCGCCGTAACCTGCGGATGTATTGCTTTGTTCTTTTTTGAACAGGTGAGGTTCGAGCTGGGATAAATCTTGTTCTGAGCTGAATGGACTGTCGGCAATTCCTACCAGTTGACCTGCTGTACCTGTGTAACTGCGAGAACTGGCGATCGCCCCCAGCAACGCGCTCAGGAAACCTTTGTCGCCCGCAGCATCAAATAGTACCCCGACTTCGTTGGTTTCTGGGAAGTGCAGGCGCGCGATCGCCCGCTCGTCCGCTTCGCCTTTCATCTCTTCCCAACCTAAAGGCAAAACGTAAGTTTCCGGCATACCTTCAGTATAATTTAACTGCAAAAACAGAATGTAAACTGTAGATTGCTCCCCCGCGAGATCTTTAATTTCAACAGGCACAATTTCACTTATTTCTAATGATTGAGTTGTCCTGTCTTTACCGATAAACCAGCGACTGGATCGCAAGTAATTCGGCAAAATAGAGAGCAGCATATCGCTTAACTGACTTGTAGCAAAAGCGGTTTTCCAATTGCCGATGACCGCCAAACTCGGCAAGTCTGTCTGATAACCGTGCAACGAAAAATCTTCTTGTTTAACAGTCAGAGTAAACCAGTAAAACGTGTGAGGACTCAAGCTCAAAAAGTAAGGCAACTCGCCCACCGCCGGAAACTCAGTGCGGCCGAAAATCTCCACTGGAACAGCACCTTTAAAGGGCGAAAGGTCTAATTCTGCCGTCTGAACGAAGCGCGACAAATTAGCCACTACAAGGATGTGTTCGTCTTGATAAGTGCGTACAAAAGCTAAAACTTTGCGATTTTCCGGGTACAGAAACTCGCAAGTTCCGCGGCCGAATGCCTGGAAGCGCTGCCTAATTGCAATTAGGCGTTTCATCCACCACCAAAGAGAACTCGGATTAGCCCGCTGCGCGTCCACGTTAACAGATTCGTAGTGATATTCAGGGTCAACAATGGGCGGTGCGTACAGCCGCTGCGGGTTAGCGCGGCTGAAACCGGCATTGCGATCGCCACTCCACTGCATCGGAGTTCTCACCCCGTTGCGATCGCCCAAATATATATTGTCTCCCATGCCAATTTCATCGCCGTAGTAAAGCACCGGCGTACCCGGAAGAGACAGCAGCAAAGCATTCATCAACTCGATGCGGCGGCGGTTATTTCCCATCAAAGGAGCCAAGCGGCGGCGGATACCCAAATTAATTCTCGCCTGAGTGTCTTGAGCGTAAACCCGATACATATAATCTCGGTCTTCATCACTCACCATTTCCAGCGTCAATTCATCGTGATTCCGCAAAAATAATGCCCACTGACAGTTATTGGGAATATGTGGAGTTTGCTGGAGAATGTCGCTAATTGGGAAGCTATCTTCCATATGCAAAGCCATAAATAAACGCGGCATCAGCGGAAAATGAAAGTTCATGTGACATTCATCCCCAGCAGCGTAATATTCAACCGCATCCTCGGGCCACTGATTCGCCTCAGCCAGCAGCATCCGGTTCGGAAATTTCTCATCTACGTGCTGCCGCAATTGCTTCAGGAATTGGTGAGTTTCTGGTAGGTTTTCGCAGTTTGTACCTTCGCGCTCGTACAGGTAAGGCACCGCATCCATCCGCAGTCCGTCTACTCCCAGTGCCAACCAGAAATCTACCACATCTAAGATGGCTTGGCGGACGGCCGGATTGTCGTAATTCAAATCGGGTTGGTGGGAATAAAAACGGTGCCAGTAATAAGCTTTTGCTACAGAATCCCACGCCCAATTAGAGGTCTCAAAATCTTGGAAAATAATCCGAGCATCTTGATATTTTTCCGGGGTGTCGCTCCACACGTAAAAATCTCTTTCGTTACTGCCTTTCGGGGCGCGGCGCGATCGCTGAAACCAAGCGTGCTGGTCGGAAGTGTGGTTGACAATTAACTCAATAATGACTCGAATTCCCCGCTGGTGCGCTGCTTCTAAAAGCTCTTTAAAATCCTCTAATGTGCCGTAAATCGGGTTGACGGTAGTATAGTGAGATGTATCGTAGCCGTCGTCTCGGAGCGGCGAGGGAAAAAATGGCAGTACCCAAATTGCTGTTACTCCCAAGTTTTGCAGGTAATCCAGTTTTTCTGTCAGTCCTCTAAAGTCGCCGATCCCGTCTGCATTGCTGTCGGCAAAAGCCCGAACTGGCACTTCGTAAATAATCGCGTCTTTGAACCACAATGGGTCGTCATTTAACATTGAGTTGGGCATAATTTTTATGAGTGATTGGTAATTAGCAATTGGTACTGAAAATTTGGTAATTGGAATTTGTTAGTTCCAGTCCAAACTGATAAATCATAACTCATAATTTGGCTGCGATTCCTCATGCCAGCGGCAGAGTTTTAATCGTAATTTATTAATGCAAAACTTATAATTTCTTAACTATAAAATCCTAAAAATCTGTTTTGCTATTTCGGATACAGTTCACAATCCGGATACATATGCGCGGTGCACAGCCGAAAGACCGGTGCGCGGTGCACACCCACCAAGGCGTGTCAACTTAAGCCTGAAACCCCTCTGTATCTCTCGCTGGTAGCCCAGTCTAGATCCCCCTCGCATCCCCTTTGATAAGGGAGACTTTGAGAACGCTCTTGTCCACCCCTTATTAAGGGGTGCTAGGGGGGATCGAGCCCTTGTTGACACTAAGCACACCCTACAGACTCAGGATTAGGTGCGGTATTTACTACCTGCCGGACGGTTGCCACGACATTACACTACCTTGACTTTAACGGCTAGCTATTGTTACATTTGTTTACATAAATCAACAAAAGTTAAGGAAAAAACAAAAATGGCTCTTGTAATTGCTCTTTTAATCGTCGGTTGGGTCGCAGCAGCATTAATTGGCACTCAAGCATATTTCCTGGGCGAACAGTCAAAGCCCATCCACGAGCGGAATTGGAACGATGAATCTTTTGAAAAATTGGCTGTAGCAATCACAGCAACAGAGATTGATTACAGCGTTCGCGTTCCCGCCTACAGCCTGGATGCTTACGGCAGCCGCACCATCTCGAATTCTTGATATCAAGTAACAGGTTTCACCATTTTCAATAACAGGCATCTTGCCTGTTCCTAATTTTCAATAACAGGCAGGATGCCTGTTCCACAATAAAATTGATAGTTTGTGGAACAGGCATCTTGCCTGTTCCTAATTTTCAATAACAGGCAGGATGCCTGTTCCACAATAAAATTAATGGTTTGTGGAACAGGCATCTTGCCTGTTCCTAACTGTTCGGCAACTACAAACTGTTACCGGTCAGCGCTGGGCGAGAATCTTTTTTGCGAAATTGTAAACTATTATTTTCGCAGTCGATCGCAATTGTATCGCCCTCAACAAACGCATTTTCCAGAATCTTGTTGGCCAGCGGGTTTTCCAACTCCCGCTGGATGGCGCGTTTCAAGGGACGAGCGCCGTAAACCGGGTCGTAACCGACATCTGTGATATGGTTTTTCGCCGCATCCGACAGTTCCAAAGTAATTTTTTGTTCTGCCAACAAACGCTCGATCCGCTTGACTTGAATGCTGACTATTTGCCGCAATTCGACCTTGCTCAAAGTGTGGAACAAAATTGTCTCGTCCACCCGCTGAAGAAATTCCGGCCGAAAGTGCGATCGCAGCGCTGCCATCACCCGTTTTAACATCTGTTCGTACTCTTGGTCTGTCTCCCGTTCTTGAGTCAATAAATTTTCATTTTCGCTCTTGTCTGGAGTATCAACTCGCTCGGCCGACACCTCAACAGTACCGTCGGCAGCCACTTTATAATCTGTCTTTTGACTTGACAAATCTTTCATTTCCTGCTTCCGACTAGCAGGTTTCTTGACGGTTTTTTCCTTCTTAGTAAACACGTCTAAAATATGGTCGCTGCCGATATTGCTAGTCATCACAATTACGGTATTTTTAAAGTCAACCACTCGACCTTGAGAATCGGTAATTCTGCCGTCATCCAACACTTGCAGCAAAATGTTAAATATATCGGGGTGTGCCTTTTCCACTTCGTCAAACAGCACTACCGAATAAGGCCGTCTCCGCACTGCTTCGGAAAGTTGTCCCCCTTCATCGTAACCGACATATCCGGGAGGAGCTCCTACTAACCGGGAGACGTTTTGCTTCTCCATGTATTCCGACATATCGATGCGGATCATCGCATCATCGCTGTCAAACAAAAACTCCGCCAGCGCCCGCGCTAACTCTGTTTTTCCGACGCCTGTGGGGCCCATAAACAAGAAAGAGCCGATCGGCCTCCCCGGATCTTTCATGCCCGCCCTAGCGCGCCGAATTGCCGCCGCCACGGCTGTTACAGCTTCCTCTTGACCGATGACTTTTTGGTGCAAGTGTTTTTCCAATTGCAGCAATTTTTGGCGTTCTGATTCTAACAACCGGTTAACCGGAATGCCCGTCCATTTAGCGACAATTTCCGCAATATCGCCCTCAGTAACTTTTTCCCGCAGCAGGGAAGAACCTTGAGCTTGCTGTTTCAAAAGTTCCGCTTCTTTCGCTTCGCGATCGCGCACGGCAGTTTCCAACTTGCCGTACTTTAACTGTGCGGCTTTATTCAAATCGTAAGCCCTTTCTGCTTGTTCGATTTGCACTCGCAATTGGTCTTCTTCTGCTTTCAATTTATTGATTGCATCCAACAACTGCTTTTCGCCCAACCACTGAGAGGACAATTTTTCCTGCTTAGCTTTTAAAATGTCAATCTCAGATGTGATGCGTTCGACGCGCAAGCCTAGCCCTGGGGCTAGAGCACCTTTTCCTTCGCCTTCGATCGACAATTTTTCCATTTCCAACTGCATCACCCGGCGGTCGATTCCTTCCAATTCCACAGGTTTAGAGGTAATCTCCATTTTCAAGTGGGCGGCCGCTTCATCTACCAGGTCGATCGCCTTGTCGGGCAAAAAGCGATCGGAAATATAGCGGAAAGACAGAGTTGCAGCAGCTACCAGGGCCGAATCAGTAATTTTTACCCCGTGGTGGCGTTCGTATCGGTCTTTCAATCCGCGCAAAATCGAAACAGTATCTTCAACGCTGGGTTCGCCGACAAATACTTGTTGAAAGCGGCGTTCCAGGGCTGGATCTTTTTCAATATTCTTGCGGAATTCGTCGAGAGTTGTTGCGCCGATGCAGCGCAATTCGCCTCTGGCCAACATCGGTTTTAACAAATTTCCCGCATCCATTCCCGAACCGGAACTGCCGCCGCCGCCAGTCCCGACAACGGTGTGCAATTCGTCAATAAATAGGACTATTTGCCCGTCGGAATCGATGACTTCCCGCAGGACAGACCGCAACCGTTCTTCAAATTCGCCCCGGAATTTTGCCCCAGCAATTAAACTGCCCATGTCGAGGCTGAATAGCTGGCGATTTTTCAAAGATTCGGGTACGTCGCCGTTGACAATTCGCTGCGCTAAACCTTCGGCGATCGCAGTTTTTCCCACTCCGGGATCGCCAATTAACACTGGATTGTTTTTTTGGCGGCGGGAAAGAACTTGTACCACGCGGCGGATTTCCTCGTCGCGGCCGATTACTGGGTCGAGTTTGCCGGCAATGGCTGCTTCGGTCAAATCGCGGCCGTACTTGCTGAGGGCGTCGGAGTTAACTTCGCCATCTCGATCTTGGGCTTTAGCGTTGCTGCGGCTGCCTTTCCCCGTTTCGGAATTTTTTTCTTGGGCTTTAGCAGTGGCGCGGAAAGATTTGATTGCTTCTTCGAGTTTTGGTCGATCGATCGTACCGGCTGGGGGTTTGCGATCGTAACCGGGGCGGCCCGGCGGGCCGTCGCCTTTTGTCAGCAACCTGCGGCCGACTCGTTCGTCTTCTACTAAGCCCATTAATAAATGTTCAACGGCGATAAAATTATCTTGCCAAGCCGCCCTGGTGGCCTCGGCAACATCTAACATCACTTCTAAGCCGCGGCCGAGGTATAGTTGGTCAGCGTTGGCTACTCTGGGCTGTCGTTTGGCAAAACCATCTAACTGCTGGGCAAAGCGGGCGGCATCGACTCCAGCTTTGCTGAGAATGCTGTTGGCCTGACCTTGCTGTTCGAGAAGGGCGATGGCTAAATGTTCAACCTCTAGCTGCTGATTGGCAAAGCGGCGGGCTACATCCTGGGATTTGACAATCGCTTCCCAGGCTTGATCTGTAAATTTGCTAGGGTCTGTTGGCTGCACGTTGGTTCCTCGCAATCAAGGGGATTCCTGTTGTTATCCGTTTATACATCGTCTCACAACCATCATAATCTTTAAACAGGATTATGAATTTATGAGTGCGGTTAACTAAGGCGGAACTTGTGACCTAATTGACAAGATTGCAAAAGCTTGCAGTCCGCAATCCACCCCGAAATTTGGTGCGTTCAGACCGACTCTGGCGATTCCCTTCAAGATAGCTTCCCTGGTGCGTACTTAGAAAAATATTGCCAGAAACAAGATTTTTAATCGGCTGAGATATATGCTATTTCCAACTTACCAATTTCTAGTATTTTTCCTAATTATTTTTAGCGCGATCGTCTCTGTCAAACCCCAAGTCGAGTTGTATAAAATTGTCTTGTTAGTTTCCAGTTTATTATTTTATTCCTTTTGGAGTTTCGACTTTCTCTTGCTCCTCGTTTTCTGTACTGTCTGCAATTATATCATTCTCCGGGTTCTCTGCAACGGTAAATATAAAAAACTTGCTTTCATCTCCGGCTTAATTGTCAACATTGCCTATCTCGGCATCTTTAAATATTGCAACTTTTTTGTAACTTCTTTATTTGAGGTACTGAACCAGCTACAAATTCCAGCCAGCTTTCAAGTTGTGCAAATAATCGCCCCCGTCGGCGTGTCGTTCTACACTTTTAGAACGATTTCTCATTTAATCGACTGCTACCAGCAAAAAATCCCCTGCCCGAAATTTGTAGACTATGCCGCCTACATTACCTACTTTCCGCAAATTGCCTCCGGGCCAATCTCGCGAGCTCGCGAATTTTACTCGCAGCTAAATTCCCCGGAAAAGTACGACTATCAAATCGAAGAAGTTATAGTTTTGATTTTATCTGGACTCTTCAAAAAATATACTTTATCGAGTTTTTTGTTTAACTTCACTGAATTGCCATTCAAAGTCCCCCAGCAGTACAGCAGCATCGATTTAATCCTCGCGGCAATTTCCTATTCCTGTTTAATTTACGTAGATTTTAGCGGCTACTCGGATTTAGCCAACGGCATCTCGTGTTTGCTGGGTTTTAAACCCATTGCCAACTTTAATATGCCGTACCGATCGCTCAGCCTGCAAGAATTTTGGAAAAGGTGGCACATCAGTCTTTCCGAGTGGCTGAGGGATTACGTTTACTTTCCCTTGGGCGGCAACAAATACGGCAAGTTGAGGAAGTACGTAAATTTACTGATGACAATGGCGATCGGTGGATTGTGGCACGGCGCAGGTTTAAACTTTATTTTCTGGGGAGCAATTCACGGTTTAGGATTAATTGTCAACCATTTATGCAAAGATATCCCCCAAGCTATTCACTTTAAATTAGACTATGCCTTTCCCAGATTTGCTAAATTTTGCAGTTGGCTGTTAACATTTAGTTTTGTTACTTGTAGCTGGGTATTTTTCGGCACTCCCAATTGGGAAACTGCGGTGAGTTTTTTTGAAGGAATTGTCCATCCTGCTGTCGCAACTTTTCAATTTAACTTTTGGCAATTGTATTTAGTAATTGCAGTCATCTGCGCGATCAACTTCTGGGGCGATCGGATCTCCCAACTATTGCAAACCTTATTGTCATTAAAAAACATTTTCTTTCGGGTTGTCTTAGTTTCGCTGCTCGTGTATGCTATCTTGATGTTGGGGCCGAGCACGGTTCCGCCTTTTATTTACTTTAATTTCTAAGAAATATGAAAGACCGGGAATTTTTGCTGATTGTTACTTCTGTAATTCTCACTTTAATATTTTCAAACTTATCATTATTTCTGAAAAGCTTTGCTTCAACTCCTTTCGCCAGTCCAGAAATTAAACAAGCCGCCCGCCAGATTGAAATAGACGGTTTCAGAAAATCCGAACAAGATTTTTGGAGCAAAATTAAAGATATTAACTTCGATAGCCTCCCCAAAAAATCAGAACTTCCTCCTGTCAAAACTGCAACAAAAACGGCAATTTCGCCCCAAAAACCTGCTAAAAAACCCACTCCAGCTAAACCCAAACTGACCAGACCTTATCGCAAATTTTTATTTATTGGAGATTCCGTAATGTTCGACTTAGGAATTCAACTCCAGTACACTCTTAAGAAAAAATACAATATCTCGGATACAAAAATTGACTACAAGGTATCGACCGGATTAAATCGGATAGATTATTATGACTGGTATGCCAGAACTCGCCAAATTATTAATAATTACCAGCCGGATGTAGTGATAGTGTTGTTCGGGGCAAACGACCCTCAAAATATCATTGATTCTCAAGGAAAAGCTCGGGCTTTTATGACCCAAGAATGGCAAAAAGCTTATCAAGAAAGAGTTGAAAGATATGCAAAGTTACTGGATGCGTCATCCGTAAGAAAAGTGTATTGGATAGGTCAATCGATACCTAAAAAATCTTTTTATGTCAAAGCTTTTCCCGTCATGAACGACATTTATAAAACTGCCAGCAAATCTTCAGAAAAAATTGAATTTATTTCGACTTGGGAGACTTTTGCAAAAGCCGGGAAATTTGTTCCAGTAGTTGCTAATAAATCGGGCAAGCGAGGCTATGTAAAAAATAATGACGGGTTGCACTTTACCTCCCACGGAGCTCAAATTATCAGCGACTTAATCGTTGACGAAATGGTGACGGACAAAATATTAAAAGCTCCGACAAAGAAATGACTGTAGCAGGTTGGGTTGCGTGACCCTACCTAAAAATTTGACATTTGACCGATTATTGCAAAATAATATTATATTTAGTTGGGGATGCACATTTGCTTTGCTAAACCCGGTTTATAGGAAAAATCTGGGATTTAGTCAGGATAAATTTACTTGTGAAACCGCGTTTCTAGCTGCCTATGCGTTCCGGAAGAATATTGACAAAAACCAGTAGTAGATGTAAAGTTGAATAAAGCATAAAATAACGGCGTCAATATCTAACAATTGTCATGGCGACAAATTATGACGAGCAATCTGTGGAAAGTCGATCGCACTAGCATCCCTGAGTCAATCGGGTGCAGCGGCACAGCGCTAACCTTCCTTCTCACTAAATATACTCAACCCTGGCAAAGAATAAACATAGTTAAAAAAACCCTGCAACAGTGCGGGATCGAGCCTTTTGCTGAAGTTGTGGGCGTACCGAAAAGCGGAATATTCAGAGAAAATATACCCGAATCCGTCAGAAAACCGCATCCGAATTTGCTGTTTCGCGCTTTGGGGATTCAGGCATTGGGGAAGGTGCGAGATGAGTTGATATCAAGTGAGAAAGCGGCTAGAGCAAGTGATTTTAGCAAAAATCTGCTGGCGGCGTTAGAACAGGAAGCGGTAGGGGGATCGACTCCTTTAATCCGGTGGTCTGCGGCTGTTACTATTAAGTCAATTTGGTTGGATGAAGCAGAGCAACGACAAGGCAAGGAATGTGCTGTCAATGTCACAATCAATGCAGGGGAAATTGAGCGGCTGGTTGTAGAAGAGCAAATTAAACTGTTAGAAATCAACAAATTTGCTTTGGGCGACGGTAGAAATGACAGCAGCAAGGAATATGAGAATTGTCTCGATTTTTGGGTGTACGGCCCTAGCTGGCTGCTGCCGGGCCTGCCAATGGATTGCGAGGAATATCTGTTTTGGATCGAGAGAGTATTTGCTGCGATCGCACTTACGGGCCCGTACAAATTGAATGCCAAAAAGGATGCAGCAGTAACAAACTTTTTGGAAGTTGCGGAAAATAATTTTAATGACTTGGAATTCTCCAAAATACTTGCCAAAATTTTTGAGTTCCTGCACCACCCGGAAGCGAGAGTCAAAAATCTAGCTGCAATTATTTTAGAACCTTACAAAGACAAGCTTGACCGAAAATCAGCGCAGATTCTGACAGCGCTAGTATATAAATTTAATGTAGTAAAATATCAGCCCTTAGAATGTCTGACTATTCCCGAAATAGAGGAGTGCAAAGCGTCACTGTATCTAGATAAAAGGGAAATTGACAAGGTGTATAGTGAGGCTTTGTCGCTGTGCGGCGATGGGGATGTCGAAATGGCAAGTTTCTTGTCAGCTAAACAGAGGGAATACCAAAATACTGTAGACGAGCAGATCAACAATCTCAGCAAGTTAGTTAAGTCGATCGTAGATTGCCAGAGCTTGTTAGATGCTAATAGGGAACTTTTGTATTTGACTATAGAGCGGCTGCAAAAATGGGATTACACCCTAGGCCATAAACTGTCTGTGCACCGCAAGAAACTCCAAAATCTCAGTTTTGACAAAAGCACCTCCGAGCAGTGCATAAACCTCGACAACGAGCTAAATTATATCAGAGAGTCTTTGCAATATACTTTGTATGAAGTCACATCAAAAATTAACAGTCTAATTAGAGATTTAGAACTTTCTGTGTCTAAAAATAACAAGACTGCAACAGATATGTTTAAGTGGACGTGGGTATTGTTCGGGGTGTGGTTTTCAGTAGGGCTGCTCTTGTATTTATCGGATTCAGTGATTAACTCGATATTCACCGTCAACTACAAAAGCGAATTTGTAGTTTATTGGACTATTTTCTTTATTGTGATGGTGGTATTTTTGTCATTATTAGCTGTCTTCTTTTCGGCGCTAGCTGCCTTAGACAAGCGCCGAGAAGCTAAATTAATCCCTAAATTTGATAGTTTAAGTCAAATAGGCAACAGTTTTTCTATTTTGTGGCAAAAGAGTTACTTGCAGCAGTTTGTACCGTCGGTGCGATCGCATTAAAAGTGTTGAAAAATTCCTAAATCCCCTCATTAGGGTGCGTCAGAGAAAGAGTTTCAACCTAACTCAAAAAGTTTGTTTCTGACGCACCCCACCACGACTAGCAGGACAAACTCTAGGATGCGGTCGCCGCACTTAATTTTTGGGCGTTGCTACCTTGATTTTCCAGTTGAATTAATTCAACTTTATATCCGTCTGGGTCTTGCACAAAAGCGATGACAGTTGAACCGTGCTTCATCGGGCCGGGTTCCCGAATAACTTTACCGCTGCGGGCTTTAATTTCTTCGCAAGTAGCGTAAATGTCGTCAACGCCGATCGCAATATGACCGTAAGCATCCCCTAAATTGTACCGATCTACGCCCCAGTTGTATGTTAATTCCAAAACTGTAGTGTCGGATTCATCGCCGTAGCCAACAAAAGCCAGAGTAAATTTACCGTCTGGATAGTCCTTTTGCCGCAGCAATTTCATGCCCAGAACCTCGGTGTAAAATTTGAGGGATTCTTCCAGGTTGCCGACTCGGAGCATCGTGTGTAGTAGTTGCATTTAGCTCACTCCAAATTTTTTAAGCTTTCATCTATTTTAGCGATTTCTTGCTGAAAAAACCCGCGCCTCAACCGTCGCAATTGCCCCAGGTTGACAACTGTCTATTTGATTTAGCTTTGTACTTCCACCACACCCCTAAACATATTCATGCCGCAAGTAAATAGGTATCGTCCAGGTTTTTGAGGGGTGAATTCAACAGCCGTTACCTGATTGAGAGGTAATTCTCGCACAATGTGAAAATCTGGTAACAACACTTTTTCAAGACAACTGTTGGGGTCGCGCCTCAAGAAATTGAGCCTGACTAATTGACCTGCTTTCACAACTACAGTGGCAGGCTCATAACCCCCGTCTACAGTAATGGTCAACTCTTGTATCCCCTGAAGATATTCAGCTTGCTGCCCTTTAGCTTTACTGAACAAAAACCACCACAACTCCAAACCAATTAATGTCAAACCACCTATTGTTAGGCCAACTTTTAAACCGATTGGCTGTTCAATGCTGCGGAATTGAGTCGTTGAAGTTGAATGATGAACGGACAGTTCGGAAGCTTGAACTCCCGATGCAATTCCCATCACAAGTCCTAAACTCGCAAGACTTCCCCAAATTAGACTAGGCTGTAACATTTTTCTAATTCCTCCAAATTTAGGCAATAGATGTTGGTTTAAAATTCCGCAATCGCAAAGCATTAGTAACTACAGAAACTGAACTGAAAGCCATTGCTGCACCGGCGATAATTGGATTGAGCAGCCAGCCGAAAATGGGGTACAAAATGCCCGCCGCGATCGGTATTCCAGCGATGTTGTAAATAAAGGCAAAAAACAGATTCTCGCGGATGTTCCGCATGGTGGCGCGGGAAAGTTTAATTGCTGTAACTATGCCTTGCAAATCTCCTGAAATTAAGGTAATGTCGCTGGCTGCGATCGCCACATCTGTACCGGTGCCGATCGCAATTCCCACGTCAGAAGCGGCCAAAGCCGGTGCATCGTTAATCCCGTCTCCCACCATCGCGACAATTTTTCCTTGCCCTTGCAGGGCTTGAATTTGAGCTGCTTTTTGGTCGGGTCTAACTTCGGCAAAAATGCGCGTAATCCCCACGGATCGGGCGATCGACTCCGCAGTCGCGCGATTGTCCCCCGTCAGCATCGCCACCTCCAAACCGAGTTTTTGAAGTGCTTTCACCGCCTGCGCTGACGATGGTTTGAGAGCATCAGCAATGCCCAGAATTGCCTCTATTTTGCCTTCTACAGCCATCCAAACAACCGTTTTGCTCGCAGCTTCCAAAGCTCTCCCGCGCAGTTCCAGATATTCAGTATCGCAGCCTAGTTCCTGCATCCACCTCAGCGTTCCCAGGGCGATCGACTTTCCCTCCACAATCCCGCGCACGCCGCTTCCCGCGATCGCCTCAAAATCCTTAACATCCGTCAACTTCACCTCTTGAGATTGAGCGTATCGAACAACAGCTTCCCCCAAAGGATGCTCCGAATTTCGCTCTACAGACGCCGCCAATTTCAGCAAATTTAACTCATTGCTGTTCGCCGTTCCTTTTATTGTCACAAAATCAGTGACAGTCGGCTTGCCTTCTGTGAGAGTGCCAGTTTTATCTAACACGATAATTTGGATTTTATGAGCCAATTCTAAACTTTCGGCTCCTTTAATTAAAATTCCGTTTTCTGCACCTTTACCCGTGCCAACCATCACAGCAGTCGGAGTAGCTAAACCCAAAGCGCAGGGACAGGCAATAATCAGCACTTCCACCATTGTCACTGTGGCTAGAGTGAAGTTTCCCGTCGCGTTAAACCAGATAATAAAAGTAGCTAAAGCGACGGCAATTACTGCGGGAACAAACCAACCAGTCACTTGGTCTGCTAACTTTTGAATCGGTGCTTTTGACCCCTGTGCGTCCTGCACCATCTTGACAATTTGAGCTAAAAATGTATCTTTGCCAACTCTTGTCGCCCGAAACTGGAAGCTGCCAGTTTTGTTAATTGTCGCTCCGATAACTTCGTCGCCACGCTGCTTTTTGACAGGCAAACTTTCTCCCGTAACCATTGCTTCGTCTACCGTCGAAGCACCCTCAATTACCTCTCCATCTACGGGTATCTGCTCTCCCGGCCGCACCTGCACGATGTCGCCAATTTCTACTTTGGCGATCGGCACTTCCAACTCTTCTCCGTTGCGAACGATCCGAGCAGTTTTTGCTTGCAAACCCATGAGTTTGCGAATTGCCTCAGAAGTCTCTCCCTTCGCCCGATTTTCTAGGGTTTTCCCCAACAAAATTAAGGCGACAACGCTAGCGGCAACTTCGTAGTAAACGCCAGAATTTAACCCTTGGGCTGTGAATAAACCTGGGAAAAATGTCACAAATACAGAATAAAAGTAAGCAGCACTCGTACCCAAAGCAATCAGGGTATCCATTGTCGCCACCCGCCGTTTTAGGGATTTCCAAGCTCCCACATAAAACGATCTTCCGCACCAAAATTGTACGGGTGATGTCAGGACTAATTGCAGCCAATAATTGTGCAGCCACGCGGGAATAAATGGCAGGTGCAAGCCCGTCATCGCTGGAATAGCGCCCACAAATAGCAGGATGCTGATGATACCTGCTGTCCAGAGTTTCCGCTGCAAGGTTTGAGATTCCGATTTGCGATCGGCTTGTTCTGAATCATCCTTTGTGGCGGCCATTTCTGGAAGCGGCAAAGCTTGGTATCCCGCATCATCAACAGCCGATTGAATTGTTTCTAAGTTGGTTTGGTTGGAGTCGTATTGGATGCTTGCTTGTTCCATCCCAAAATTGACATGACACTCAATTACGCCGGGAACAGATTGAATAGCTTGTTCGACAGAGGCAGCACAAGAAGCACAACTCATGCCCCGCAATTTAAGTGTGAGATTGTCCATATATACCTCCTAAATTATACAATTACCTTCTGTCTTCAAATGACCGAAAGCACCCAGGATACAAGCCCCCGGATTCATTCCTTCGCACACTCAGGACGGAGAAATAAAAAACGTGTATCCGATGAAACTTGCCTCCCGAATTTATCCGTGGGGTCAATGCTTCAATCTAAAATCTAAAATCTAAAATCGCGCAATCGATTGACCTCGCCTCAAAACGGATAACGTGCGACGTACTCCTGTGGTGGAGAATCAAAAATTTTAGACTCTTGTTAAATCTCCCAGATTCACTGCGCTGCAAGTAAATCTAAAATCTCAAATCTCAAATCTCAAATTGACTTGCTGGATAGCCAGCAGATGCGATCGCTTTTCTAACTTCACTTTCCGGCTTGGCCGTTTGAATTGTGACCAATTTTGTCTTGAGATCCGCCTCAACCTTGGAGGCTGAGTCAATGTCTCGGATTGCTTTTGCGATTGTAGCCGCACAAGCGGAACAAGCCATCTTAGGAACTTTTAGCTGTAAAGTCATAGTTTGAACCTCACCAGAAACTGCTCAATAAGTGAATGAACTCCATTGTAAAGTCTCCAGTCAGCAGGAGAGTCAAGGGGAATTGCGAAATAAATCAGGAATTATCAAAAAAGTGGTTTGACAGGCTACGCATAGGGGTAAGGCGCGCACTGTGCACCCTACTTAATTACGTTCAAGTGAGTCCTGTCAATCTTAAATTTGAGTGCGATCGAGGCCCAAGAATAATTCTTTACAATTCCATCAAAAATTTCATCCTAATTTCATTTATATGTGAAAAACTGAAGATAAATGGCAGTTTTAAGGATATAATTTCTATGAAACCAATTTCATTGAAAACAGGCTTTGCAGCGCTGATATTGACCGCCACAGCCGCTTTAACCAGCGGAGTGCTTGCAGCTTGTTCCACAGCCTCTTCCAGCGAAACTCAAGCCCCAAATGTTACGACTGCAACCGAAGCAAACAACAAGCAAGACGTGGCACAAGGCGGCGGCATGGGTGGCATGAATCATGGCATGAATCACAATATGTCAATGGATTTAGGCCCTGCTGATGCCGACTACGATTTGCGGTTTATTGATGGCATGACAGTACACCATCAAGGTGCTGTAAACATGGCTAAAGAGGTACTCAATAAATCCAAACGTCCGGAAATGAAAAAACTAGCAAATAACATTATTGCTGCTCAAAACCGCGAAATCAATCAAATGAAAGAGTGGCGAAAAACTTGGTATCCCAAAGCCAGCAGTACGCCAATGGCTTATCACGCTCAAATGGGTCACATGATGGCAATGACTCCCGAACAAATGCAAAGCATGATGATGAGTATGGATTTAGGGGCTGCTGACGATCGGTTTGATTTGCGGTTTATCAATGCGATGGTTCCTCACCACGAGGGAGCTTTAGTGATGGCTGAAGATGCTTTGAAGAAGTCAAAACGGTCGGAAATGAAGAAATTATCTCAAGAGATTCTGACTTCGCAAAAGCAAGAAATTGAGCAAATGAAACAGTGGCGGCAAGCTTGGTACAAACAGTAATTTAGCTACCGCAAACAAAACATGACACAAATCCACAACATGAGTGACATGAATCACGTTAGGTCAAATGTTCAGGAAATACTTGCTTCACAAAAGCCAGAAATTGAAGACATGAAAAAGTGGCGACAACTTTGGTACAAACAGTAATTTAGCTCGACTTTGGCTGTCAGCATTTGTCTGACTCCACCTCAGTTTCCTTAGATTAAGTAGGTAGGCGCTGTAAAACACAATTATGTAAACGATTGTAAAGTATCCACATTCCCTAAGCGCGGCTGAGTCAGCCCTGTTTACATATTGTTACATAGCTCGGTTTAATCCCGCTTACCTACTTACCTAAATGTAGGCTATTGAGCGTTTCTACCTCTAAAGTAGTAGAAGGTTGCGTAAAACTACTGTAGAGTGTTGAGCGGCTCTACCTCTAAAGTAGTAGAAGATTGCGTAAAACTACTGTAGACTATCGAGCGTCCCTACGTCTAAAGTAGTAGGTAAATCAGTCAAAAGGTATATAGAGGGGGTAGTTCATGGTTTTGAATAGCTTGGAATTAAACACAACTTATCTATCAAATGCAGCCGCAGAAGAGCGAGTGAGTGAATTGACACAGGAAATTGAAGCGCAAGCAGAGATAACAAAACATAACAAAGAGCTACAGGGCAATCGCTTGGAATTAGGCACAACTTATCTTCGTATTTTAGAATCCGGTGGGCATCTGGGCTGCTGAAACGAAATTTCATCCTAATTTCATTTGGCAGTGAAATACTAGGTTGAGTAGAGCATTTATAGCTCTCGGTCATTGCTTAGCAGTCACTTCTTGGAAAATGCTAATAAGTAGCTCCCGTTAATTGAGTTCACTTACTTACCTTGGCAAAATACCAACCGCTAAACCTGTGGCACTCAACCTGATTTCAAGGACAATGCCAACGATGATATTTCACAAATATGCTCAAGATCCGGCAATTATTAGCAGCTTTTCTGGAACTTTGTTCGGCATAATTTTGCTAACTTCTCCGGCTGTCGTTTTTGCCCACGCTGGCCACGGAAATGAATTTCACCAAAGCGGCGAAACAACTCAAACTCCTGCTGCTATTTCTGTCGATGCCGAAACAGCAAAACGATTAGGTATTAAAGTCTCCCCTGCAGCCCGCCAGCGACTAGATATCGGCATCAAAACCACAGGACAAATTGAAACTTTGCCCAACCAAAAAGTAGAAGTGACGGCTCCTGTTGCGGGCAAAGTAGTAGAGTTGCTGGTTAAGCCTGGCGACAAAGTATCAAAAGGTCAACCGGTTGCGGTTTTATTGAGTTCAGAATTAGGACAGTTGCGGGTTGAATCTCTCTCGAAACGTGCCGAAGCTGAGGCAGATTTGCAGCAGG
Source organism: Microcoleus sp. F4-D5 (assembly GCF_036704885.1). Taxonomy (NCBI): domain Bacteria; kingdom Bacillati; phylum Cyanobacteriota; class Cyanophyceae; order Oscillatoriales; family Microcoleaceae; genus Microcoleus; species Microcoleus sp. F4-D5. The sequence continues at coordinate 57,327 of NZ_JAUBSX010000002.1, forward strand.
CGCAAGGGGATCTAAAACTAGCACGAGAAAATTACGATCGCCAACTTCAAATATCCGCAGCAGAAATCGCCCAAGCCCAAACCCAATTGACAGCGGTAACTAAGCAGTACCAGCGAGAACAAGAATTAGTAAACAAGCGTTCTGTGGTGCAAGCCGCTCAAGAAAACTATCAGCGTCAAGTTGAAATAGCGCAAGCAGAAATAGCGCGGGCCGAAACAGAATTAACTGTGGCTAAAGAACAGTTCGATCGCGACAAAGAATTAGCGGCATCAGGAGCGATCGCGCGGCGTACAATGCTGGAATCGCAAGCCCACTTCGCCGAAGCACAAGCCGCTGTTGCTAAGGCAAAAAGCCGTCCTGAAGTTATCAAAGCCCAAACCGAAATTAAACAAGCCGAAGTAGACCTGCCGATGCGGGAATTGCGGGAATCTCAAAGCAGAGTAGCAGACGCAAAAGCTCAACTTATCAGAGCTCAGAGTCGCCGGGAACTCCTAGAAGCCGAGAACCAACTCAAACGCGGCAAAACTGCCGTCGAAGTCGCTCAATCGCGCATTCGCTTGGCTGACGCAGCCTATCAAGCGCGGCTGCAACAATTAGGAACTGTTGCCAACGATCGAGGACTCGTTACCGTAGTTGCTCCGATTTCGGGGACGGTAGCCGATCGCGAAATCACCCCCGGAGAGTCAGTAAACGCTGAAAAACAGTTGATGAGTCTCTTAAATGACAGCCGCGTTTTTGCCACAGCCAATATTTACGAAAAAGACCTGAATCAAGTAAAACAGGGTCAGGAAGTCAGGGTAAAAGTCGCTAATTTACCCGATCGCACTTTCAATGGAAAAATCGCCTTAATTGGGTCATCCGTGGAAGGAGAAACGCGGGTTGTGCCGGTCAAAGCAGAACTAGATAATATTAACGGCGAATTAAAGCCAGGACTGTTTGCTGAGTTGGAGATTTTAACCGACAAAACTGCAACAAATATTTTAGCAATTCCGAGTGCGGCGGTAGTGGATGTTAGCGGTAAAAAAACCGTTTACCTCCAAAATGGCAATGCTTATCAAGCTGTTGAAATTGAACTCGGTCAAACTGCCGGAGATTTAGTTGAAGTGAAGAGGGGTTTATTCGAGGGAGATTTGATAGTAACGCAGCGAGCACCTCAACTTTACGCACAATCTTTGCGGGGCGGTAGCGATAAACACTCAGAAGACGAGGAAAAGAAAGAGGCAACTCCAAAGGCAACAGAGGTTAATTTTAATAATTTACCCGTGTCTTTATGGTGGGCGGGAATAGGGGGAGGAGTTGCGATCGCATCTCTGACTTTTGCAGCGGGCGTGTTGTGGGGAAATCGGCGCAAGTTGCCAGCATTAGCAGCGGATTCTGGAAACAATGCTGCAAATAATGGTTTTTCCCCCTCTGCATCGGCGTTGGACAATGAACTGCTGTTACACAATGACAACCATCACGTTAAAACTCAAGAGGCAGAAGTCAATCGATTTTAGATTTTAAATTTTAGATTAAAGAATTGAAGCATTGACCCCACGGATAAATTCGGGGGGCAAGTTTCTCGGATACACGTTTTTTATTTCTGGACGGATGAATCCGGGGGATTGTATCCTGGAGGCTTTCGGTCAAGAGTTTGAAGTAACAGCACGACACGGAAGTCACGGATACGCGGATAGCTGTTTTTATCAATGCCCCATGCCCAATTCCCAATTCCCAAATCCCAAATTATTAAATGTTCAGCACTATTCTGAGATGAGTAATTAACCGCCGCTGGCTAGTTTCGCCTTATCCCAGTTGGGGAAAGTTCGGAGTAAGATAGAATTACCAATTTCCAATTCCCAACTACCAATTACCTAACTAAATGTTCAGCACTATTGTAGTTGCACATACTCACTGTGGAAGTCCTAAGATATTTAAGAAAAGTATCTTTACTCAAATTCTCACCTCCTTCATCACTTTTGTACTGGTTGTTGCTTGCAGTCAAACCAATCAACCTACCACCACCACCACTAATACTCCGAGCAATACACCAGCAGCAGCTACATCCAATTGGGCCACCGCCCTTCCAATTGGAGCAGCATTCTCGCAAACCAGCAACTATGCTCTTTTAGCTCAGGAATCAGTGGCGGGTGCCAAAATTGCTGAGAAATATTTCAACGACAGGGGAGGTGTTAATGGTACTCCTATTAAACTGGTGTTTCAAGACACTGGAGGAGATGAAGCAGGAGCCATCAACGCCTTCCAAACTCTAATTAATCAAGATCGAGTGGTTGGCATTGTTGGGCCATCGGCTTCTCAGCAGGCATTTAGTGCCAATCCAATCGCAGAACGAGCAAAAGTGCCAGTCATTGGCGCATCGAATACTGCCAAAGGGATTCCTGAGATTGGTGAGTATATTGCACGTGTCTCTGCACCTATTTCGCTTGTAGCTCCCAATGCAGTAAAGGCAGCGCTGAAGCTTAATCCTAAGATTAAAAAAGTCGCTGTCTTTTATGCTCAAAATGACGCTTTCACGACATCGGAGACAGAAATTTTCCAGCAAGCGATTAAAAACCAAGGGCTGAATATCGTCACCGTCCAAAAGTTCCAAACTACTGACACGGACTTCCAAGCTCAAATTGGTAATGCACTCGCTCTCCAACCCGACTTAATTGTTATTTCAGGATTGGCAGCCGATGGAGGTAACTCGATCCGGCAACTGCGGGAACTGGGTTATCAAGGTACGATCGTTGGCGGCAATGGTTTGAACACGTCTAATATCTTCTCGGTGTGTCAAAGACTCTGCGATGGTATTATCATTGCTCAAGCCTATAGTCCCGAAGCCCCCGGCGAAATCAATGCTGCCTTCCGCGATGCTTATGTAAAGCAAAACAAGAAGGAACCACCGCAGTTTAGCGCTCAAGCCTTCACTGCCGTACAAGTATTCGTGGAAGCCTTGAAAGCTTTGGATAGTAAAACCAAACTCAGCGCGTTGTCATTGACAGAGTTACGCACAAAGCTGAATCAGCAAATCCTAGCTGGAAAGTACAATACCCCTCTCGGTGAAATTGCCTTTACCCCTGAAGGTGAAGTTGTACAGAGCCAGTTTTACATTGCTCAAATCAAGATGGATGTAGATGGAAATAATGGCAAGTTCATCTTTTTGAAGTAAGTCAAAAGGGTGCATCCCAATTTTGCAAAATAGTTGATTAATTTACCTGCACCCAGAAAGGCTCTACGATCGTTCTTCATCGAAAATATACGGCAGAGGTTTTTTGCGCCTTTTGAATTGAGCACGCACGATAACCAGTGGCGATTTTTTTTTGAACGGAATTGTAGTATATTATGTTTTTTTGTTCTTGTATTAATTTATAACTGCGAGTAGTGTTTTGGTGCTTGTATAATAACTATTGTAAGCTGCGTTGTTAAAAATAGCAATGCAGTTATACATTTGAGGTTTTAGAGTTGATATTTTAGATAGGAGAGTTAAAATATTTCATCCTAATTTCATTTTTGTCTGTCAATCTAAATTGAAGAGCTATTTAACAATCTTCAACCAAGGCATCCAGTTGAAATCACCAATTACCCACGACACGACACGGCAAACATGGATACACGGATAGGTTTTTCGGGAGTTCTGTAGGGGCGGTGCACCCGTGCCCGCCCAAAAGTTTTGAGTTTTGAATTAAAAACTGTCTTTAACTCAAAACATACTTGCCCCAATCCGCTATTCAAAACTCAAAACTCCTTACCAATTACCAATTACCAATTACCAATTACCAACTACCAAATTAAATGTTCAGCACTATTCTTAGATGGGTAATTAACCGCCGCTGGCTAGTCGTTGTCGCCACCATTATTATTAGTCTTTGGACATTTTCTATCATCCCCCAAATGTCCCTTGATGTCTTCCCTCCTTTTGCACCCCCGCAAGTCGAAATTCAGACGGAAGCACCGGGTCTCGCGCCGGAAGAAATTGAGTCTTTGGTAACACTACCGATCGAAAGTGCAATTAACGGAACTCCTGGGGTGACAGCAGTGCGATCGTCTTCGGCTGTGGGCCTTTCTTCGGTTAAGGTAATCTTTGATTGGGGAACTGACATTTATCAAGCGCGCCAGTTGATAACAGAACGGTTGCAGCAAGCTGAAAGCAAACTCCCGGCTGGGGTAGAAACACCGCAAATTTCTCCGACAACTTCTCCTGTCGGTACTGTTATCACCTATGCTTTTACATCAGAAACTACTCCTTTGATGGAAGTGCGCCGTCTGGTTGATTGGCAAGTCACCAATCGCCTTCTAGCCGTGACTGGCGTTGCTCAAGTGGTGGCATACGGCGGCGAAGAAAGGCAGTATCAAGTATTAGTAGAACCTGCTAAATTGAAAGCTTTTAATGTGTCGTTGCAGCAAGTCGCTGAAGCGGCGGCGGCTGCGAATGTTAACGCGCCGGGGGGATATTTAATTACGCCGGATCGCGAAACTTTAATCCGGGGGGTGGGGCGGATTGAGTCTGTGGAAGATTTGCAGCAATCGGCGATCGACTCTCGCCACGGAACGCCCGTCAGAATTAGTGATGTGGCTGATGTCAAGATTGGTGCTGCAATCAAGCGGGGCGATGGCAGTTTTAACGGCAAAAAAGCTGTGATTGTGATGGTAAACAGACAGCCAGTTGCTGATACTCCGACGGTAACTAAAGCGGTTGAGGCAGCAATGGCCCAGGTGCAGGAAGCTCTGCCCAAAGATATTAAAGTTACTGTGACTTTTCGACAGGAAGAATATATCAATTCCTCGGTGGAGAATGTGCGATCGGCTTTAGTTGAAGGCAGCATCATCGTCACCCTTATTCTCATCCCGTTTTTGATGAATTGGCGGACTCTGGCGGTTGTTTTGCTCGATTTTTTCCTAACTTGGCTGTTCGCGCTGCTGGCGATGTATTGGCTGGGGCTGGGGCTGAATACAATGACTTTGGGGGGTTTGTCGGTGGCGATCGGCACTGCGATCGACGATGCGATCGTCTATGCCGAAAATACCTACCGCAACTTGAGAGAAAATACGTCTTCTCTTCATCCGCGTCCGGTGATGGATGTGATTTTTGACGGCAGTCAGGAGGTGCGCGATTCGTTAATTGGGGCGACTGTTATTGGCATTGTTGTGTTTTCGCCTATTTTTACTTTGCCCGGTGTAGAAGGTCGGATTTTTACGCCCATGGGGATTACTTATCTGGTAGTTGTTGTGATTTCTAGTCTGGAATCGCTGTTAATATCTCCGGCCCTTTGTGCTATTTTGTTGCCTAACAAACGTATGAGTGCTGCGGAACCTTGGTTGCCTAGATTTTGCAAGAAAACATATCATTTTTTGATAAAATTGTCAATGCGTTATTCGGCGATTATTTTAGCTTTTGCTGCTGCTAGTATGGTGGCTGCCTTAATTATTTTGCCCTCTTTTGGACGGGTGTTTTTGCCGGAGTTTCAGGAGCAAACTTTGGTGAATACTATTCAGCTTTATCCGGGGGTGTCTTTGGAGACAACAGATAGCGCGGCTTTTGCGATTGAAGATGCACTTAAGGATGATACCAGGTTTGAATACGTGCAAGTGCGATCGGGCAGAGCTCCGGGTGATGCTGATGCTGCGGGAGTCAATTTAGCTCACATCGATATCGGTTTGAGCGAGGCTGGGATGAAAAACAGGCCGCAAACTTTGGAGTCGCTGCGGCAAGAATTTGCTAAATTGCCGGGAGTTGCACCCAATATCGGCGGTTTTATTTCTCACCGGATGGATGAGGTTTTATCTGGTGTCAGGAGTCAGATTGCTGTTAAAATCTTTGGCCCGGATCTGGATCAACTTCGCAGCATCGGTGCTCGAGTTGAAGAGCAAATGAAAACAGTTGAAGGAATTGTGGATTTGCAACTCGAACCGCAGGTGCCAGTGCAACAAATTCAAATTAACTTTAACCGCCAAGCTGCGGGTAGATACGGTTTGAAAATCGGAGAGCTTTCTGAAATAATTGAGACAGCTTTAAACGGCAAGGTTGTTTCTCAAGTTTTGGAGGTACAGCAAACTTTTGACTTAGTTGTTTGGTTGCAGCCTGAAGCGAGAAATAACTTAGAAACTATTCAGAATTTGCTGGTTGATACTCCAAGCGGCAACAAAATTCCCCTCGCCCAAGTTGCGACTGTAAAATACGGTACGGGGCCCAATACGATTAACCGCGAGAATGTTTCCCGGTTGATTGTGGCGGCGGCGAATGCTAAAGGTAGGGATTTGCGATCGGTTGTGAATGAAATTCAAGCTAAAGTCAAACGAGAGGTGCAGTTGCCTTTTGGCTATTTTATCCAGTACGGCGGTCAATTTGAAGCTGAGCAAAGAGCTTCGCAAAATATTATGATATTTAGTGCGATCGCCTTTTTGGTAATTACAGTATTGATGTACTTGTCCGTCAAGTCTATCGCTTCAACTGCTATGATTATGATTAATTTGCCGATCGGATTAGTGGGAGGAGTAATTGCGGTAGCTTTGACTGGCGGTATAATTTCCGTAGCTTCCCTGGTTGGCTTTGTCACATTATTCGGCGTTGCTACCCGCAACGGCTTGCTGTTAGTAGACAACTACAACACTAAGTTTGCCGAAGGACTGCCTTTTAAGGAAGTAATTATTAAAGGTTCGATGGAACGGCTCAACGCCATCCTGATGACCGCTTTAACTTCAGCTTTGGGTTTAGCACCTTTAGTCTTTGAAGGTGGGGCGGGCAAGGAAATCCTCCAACCGCTGTCAGTAGTAGTTTTAGGAGGGTTATTTACTTCTACAGCACTAACTCTGTTAGTTTTGCCAGCTTTGTACGCTCAATTTGGGCATTTTTTAAGACCTCAACAACCTCAGCCAGTTGTTGAAGACGGGAAGGTAGTCAATGTGTGATATCTTCTAATTAGTGTCAGTCAGCAAGGAGCCAAACCAATGAAATCGCTCAAGTCAAGTTTAATTGTTCTAGGTAGTGTCGGATTGCTGTTTTTGGGAGCTTGCAGTAAAGGCGACCAAGCAAGCGATCCAAATAGCACTCCAGCATCCCCTCCTGTCGCCTCTCAACCTTCGTCTTCCGCTCCCACCACTGCTCCTGCAACAGCAACTAAAGGGGGGCAAGTTGTAAAGTCTGGAGCTTACTATTTAGAGTTTGTACCGGAAAAAGAAGCTACCGGAACTCATTTAGATGTTTTTGTGCAAAAAGGGGAGAAAAAGGAACCAGTTCCTAACGCCAAAGTTACGGCTCAAGTGCAGTTGCCCAATGGAAAGCAGCAAACCCTAGCTCTCAAGTATGATGCTGAAGGCAAACATTACGCTGTAGTGTTTCCCGGCAAAGATGCAGGAAGTTATCCCGTGAAAGTGACGGCAGATATTAACGGAGAAAAAGTTGACGGTCGTTTTACCTTCAATCAATAGATGGCTGATTGATTAATGCAGTCTTAATAATTTAAATTGTCAAAAATTTGAATTAATTTTAATCAATTAGTTCAAGTTGCAATCTGAAATCTACAATTGGCAATTCAAACTGCCTCCGGCATTTCCACTAATCTGCTAGTTTCAAGGCGCTTCTGCGTTATTGGCAGCGAAATTACAAATTCCGTACCTTCTCCAAGTCCCGAAAGGCACTCCAAGCAGCCACAGTGCTTTTCTCTAACAATTTGGCTGCTAATTGATAACCCTAAACCCGTTCCTTTATCGGCGGGTTTTGTGGTAAAAAAGTGATTAAATATTTGATCTTTGACTTCTTCAGTCATGCCAGGGCCGTTGTCGGAAATGCGGATGATTGCCCGATCGCCTTCCGCTACTTCTGTGCTAATCTGAATCCTAGGACAGCTTCTCTCGCTATTCAAAACAGGCGAATTAGAAGTGTCTCGCAAAACATCAATGGCATTACTGATGATGTTCATGAATACCTGATTTAGTTGCCCTGCATAACATTCAACCAGCGGTAAATCGCCGTACTGTTTAATCAGTTGGATAGCAGGGCTTTTGCCATTTTCTTTCAGTCGGTGCTGGAGAATTAGCAGGGTACTGTCGATTCCTTCGTGAATGGAAGCAAAACTCATACCGTCTGTGTCTAAACGCGAAAAATTTCGCATCGACGAAACAATCACGCAGATTCTGTCAGTTCCTACCTTCATTGAACAAAGGAGTTTTGGCAAGTCTTCCTTTAAAAAACTTAGTTCTACTTTCTCAATTTCTTCTTGGATTTCTGCTGCTGGATTGGGATAATATTTGTCATATAAATTGACTAGCCGCAATAAATCTTCAACGTAATTGCGGGCGTAGGCGATATTTGCATCAATAAAGTTGATGGGATTGTTAATTTCGTGGGCAATTCCTGCTGTCAGTTCTCCCAAAGCTGATAACTTTTCGGTATGTACTAATTGAGCTTGGGTTTGCTGGAGTTGTTGCAAAGCTAGTTCTAGTTCTTGGGCTTTTTCTCTCAGTTGCAACTCAGATTGTAGCAGCGCTCTTTTGGCTGCTTTCCGCTCTAAAATTTCTTTACTTAAAGAAGCATTTGCTCTGGAAAGTTTGGCGGTTCTTGCGTTCACTCGCTGTTCTAATACTTCTGCTAGTTCCGCAAGTGCTGCCTCCGCTTTACGGCGTTCTGCAATCTCATTTTCTAATGCTAAGTTGGCGGCTTCTAGCTTTGCAGGGCTGGGAAGTGCCAGTGCAAAAGGCATCAATGTTAATAGCAACAAAACTGAACTTCCGGCTACGAAAGCTGTAATGGCTTTCATTAACTCTGACACTAAAGATTTAGGAAACCAAACATACCATGTTTCTATGACGTGGATTGTGCCGCAGGTGACGAAGAAAGCTCCAAATACCAGGAACATCCACTGAAAGGGGATATCTCGCCCTTTGTAAAGAGCATAAACTAGCATTGTGGGAATTACATAATAGGAAACTACGATGATAATTTGCAGCCAGTTCCAACTAGGCATTCCCGAGTTGACTAAAACCGAAGTAATTGCTAAGCAAATCATAAAAATCCTTGATGATAATCGGGTCAATTTTTACGAATTATACTCGATTAGATCAATGCACCATTTATTGCGATCGCGCTTTATTTCCTATTTCGTTGCCTGTGTTTTTTTGAATGGGAAGAAAACTCTACCTGCCAGACTTTGGAAGTAGATGCCACCGACAGTACCTAAAAACATCAAATAGGCGATCGCCTGCACGACATAGAGCTTATCAGTGTATCCAAACATCGCACTCAACAACAAACCGGGAAACTTGTCTTCTGGAAGCAGTTTCGAGGTATTCCAGACCATCGGCCCGAGAATGCAAGAGTGGATTTTAGTAAATCTTTCGTAATAGAAACACAGCCCTGCTGACTCGCGATTTGCTTGCGATAAAATATTCACCGCGCTGTCAAAAAGTCCCAAAGTAGATACCACTAAACCCGCTACAATGAAGAGCAATAAAATGCCCATATATTTGAAAAACAGGCGGATATTAATTTTGACTCCCCATTTAAACAGCAGGACACCAAGTCCGGTAGCTGAGAGAATGCCCCCCAAAGCACCAATCGCTGGAAGAATCCCTTGTTGAAACTTGGCGACCACAAACAAAACGGTTTCAAATCCTTCGCGTAAAACGGCAATCAAAACTAAACTAAATACGCCCCAGCCTGCATGAGAATTTTGGGTTAAGGCGGCACTCACAGCGCCTTCAACTTCGGCTTTCATAAATCGCGCTTGCTTGGTCATCCAAATCAGCATCCAGCTCAGCATTGCAATTGCTAAAACCCCAAAGGTTGCCTCTAGCAGCGATTCCATAATCGGTGCAAAAGGCTGATTGGATGCGGATAAAATTTGAATAGTCCAGCCGAACAGTACACCTATCAAAGCGCTGGCAATAAGTCCAACCGCAACACCGCCGAAAACCCAAGGACTTAAATAACTTTGTCCCGACTTTTTGAGACAAGCTAGAACGATTCCGACAACTAAAGCCGCTTCGACTCCTTCGCGGAGAGTAATTACAAATGTGGGCAATGCTTCGCTAAAATTCATCTTTTTAGTTGAGGTATTATGTGGAGGTAATTGGTATATTTTTTACCAATTACCGTTGGCGGTTTGAGTTAACTCTTTTAAGAGGCTGGTTTGAGAACTTTTTGGCTGTCGCTCTCGATCGCTTTAACTAGCTGGCTGACTTGTTCGGTGGTTTTTACGGGGGCGGCCGGCGCGATCGCACTTGGCCAACTTGCCTTAAGTTCAGTCATGCTGGCAACAATTGCTTTGTCGGTTTCGGGGCTGGTTTTAGCCACTTGTTCGGCGATATCTTTGTACAGCGTTTCGGCGTACATGACAAAACCACGCGAATCTTGGTATTCAATAATTGCGGAAATTTTGCCGTTAGCAACTGCAGCTCCGTATTCGGAATTAGCTGTATCCAGCAAGCCGTTAATCACTTGCAGCACGAATTTCGGATCTTTTCGCTGCGCTTCGGGAAGGCCGGCAATTGCTCCGTCAACTGCTTGCATTGAGGTGTCAAATTCCGCATTCACTTGAGCCGGATCTTTTGCACCCGCTTTAACTAAATCCTGCAATTTAATTAAAGTAGTCTTAAATTCGGGAACTTTACGCTCGTTTAGCTGATCTTCCACATCGGCATAAATTTCTTCTACTGGATGCCCGATGTGAGGTTCTGCCTGGTCTGGTTTGCCTTGCTCCAAGAGTTCTTTTGCTACGATAAGATGCCCTTTCATCAAGCCGAGTTTAGTCATGTAGTCTACATCTTTGGCTTCGCCTGTGAGTACGATATCCTCAATAGTTACCAAGTCTTTGATTTGGTCGAATTGGGCTTGAGTAATGACATTTTTTGAAACCAATTCTTCGACTTTTCCGTAAGGGCGGCTGGCTTGAATCTTGTTAGAAAGTGCCGGTATTCCTAACTTGGCTTCGAGTTTATCTAACTCCGAAAGAATGGCAGTATTGATGTTAATGCCGGGCTTGCCTCCGTGATTTCCGCTGTGACCGCTTGTGGATGCGGGACTGGCTGTAGCAGCGGGTGAGGGTGTGCTGTCGGTGTTGCTGGCCGTGGGGGAAACGCAACCGGTCAGAGCAACGAGGATGGCTGTAGCGGTTGCTGTAGGTAATAAACGATATCTTGCAACATTTGCAGCAACCCTGCTACGGGCGGGCGAGACGCCCACCCCACAAGAAAAGTCATTGTTGGCTTCACAGGCATCTTGCCTGTTCTTGGGGACGCCCACCCCACAAGCAAATTTAGTTTTTGTGGAACAGGCATCTTGCCTGTTCTTAAGAAGGGTCCAAGATGTGAGTAATAAACGAAATGTTGATAACATGGCAGTTGCTAATTTTTACGTTATGTGCATTTGGACTCACAAGTTATTAAGAAATATTCTCAATTAGTTGCGAGCTATTTATTTTACCTATTTGCGATCGAGCTTGTCAAATAATTTCATACTTTCTTTTTTTGAATCGGCGCACCCTAGTAGCAGGATGTGGTTTAAGTGATGACTTCAAATACACCCATGCAGCCAGCTTCGGCGATCGCATCTTGATGGGGATGAAACATAAATTTTCCAGCGTAGCCGTAGGTAAATTCTAAAATATGCCGTTCAGCTACTCCCATTGTAATTACATCGGTTCTTTCACTGGGAGTCAAAGTCATTCCCGTGCGATATACGTCAAAAAAGTTGGCGTGCAGGTGAAAAGTTACTGCCGCTTCATACTCAATCAGGTTGAGAACGTAGAGCCGAATTAACTGATTTCTGTAAATAGGAATCGGGTTGTTCATATAATAATTCGGCAACCCGTTAAAAGCGTATAGTTCGTTTTTTTCGTCGTCGTTTACGTCGTATCCTCCCATGATTAACAAGATTTCATCTGCGGGAGGGCGGGGTTTTGGCGGATCGATGATGAACATTCCATAGAGTCCCTTACCTATATGGCGAGTTACGGGTTCAATATGGCAGTGATATAGATGCAATCCGTAGGGATTGGCATCAAATTCATAAATAAATACCGAACCGTTTTTCACTGGTTTAACGCCATCCATTTCGCTGGTATGAACGCCGTGAAAGTGCAGCGAATGAGAATGTCCGGCTTTGTTATAAAAAATGACGCGGATACGATCGCCCTCTGTTGCCCTCAATGTCGGCCCCGGCACGCGATTGTTCACGTTCCAAGTGTTGAAAGTGACGGCGCTATTAAGTTGGACGATCGAAGTATTAGCTTCTAGGCGAAATTCCCGAACCGTGCGCCCGTTTTCGCGCGTCACCGTGCCGTAATCAAAATCCCGCGCAATTTGCATCGGGTTGATATTGCTGACGGTGAGTGCATCTGCGGGCATGGGCGGTATTCTCGCAACTGATGTCGGTTTGCGAGTCAAGTTTTGAAGTGCGATCGCGCCACCCGCTACCCCAGCCCCAGCTATTCCTAGCTGTAGCAGTTGGCGGCGACTCCAGCGCCCAGCCTTTTTTATGGCGGGACGATCGGATAAATCTGTCATACTTATTGAAAATTTTTCTCAAAAATTAACTCGTGGTTGATTATAAGCCATTACCAGCTTGTTGTCAATCATTGTCAACTGCGATCTTTTTCTGGGAAGTCAATCGATTTTAGATTTTAGATTTTAGATTTTAGATTTATTCCCGTCAGTCAGCCTGCGCGTTGGAATGAATCCGGGGGCTTGCGATCCAATTAGTTTCGGTCATAAAATTTCATGCTGATTTCATGTCAGTATGCGAGCTTAGATGTTGGGGTAGATGCTGCCGATCGCTAACAATGTATAAAGATTTACCGCTATAAATTAGAGTTATGAGAGTTTTGCTAGTTGAAGATGAGCCCGATTTAGGGAAAGCGATCGAGCGAACCTTAAAGCAGGAAAAATATATAGTTGATTGGGCCCTAGATGGCAGTGAAGCTTGGGAATATTTAGACAGCCAGTGGACGCAATATAACCTGGCTATTTTTGACTGGTTGCTACCAGGATTGTCAGGATTGGAACTGCTGCGGAGATTGCGTGCTAAACATAGCGCCCTGCCCGTATTGATGCTGACAGCAAAAGACAGCATGGAAGATAAAGTTGCGGGACTAGATGCTGGGGCTGACGATTATTTAGTTAAACCGTTTGGGATGGCGGAACTGTTAGCAAGATTGCGGGCTTTGCAGAGGCGATCGCCCCAAATTCAGCCACAACAGCTACAAGTAGGGAATCTCGTTCTCGACTGCGGAACTCGAACTGTGTGCCATCTCGATCGCAACGGCAAAAACCAGCTAATTTCGCTGACAAACAAAGAATTTCAACTGTTAGAATATTTTATGAAACATCCGAACCAAATTATCACCACTGACCAAATTCGGAATCAGCTATGGGAGGCTAGTGCAGATACCTTTAGCAATGTGGTAGCAGCTCAAGTGCGCTTGCTGCGCCGCAAACTTGAGTCGGTTGGCGGCACGAATTTAATTGAAACTGTACACGGCGTCGGATACCGCATGAGAAATTAAAGTAAAACCGATAGTCCGCCAGGGAATTCATTCCCTGGCGGACTGTTTGACTGACAGCTTAAGTTAGAAAAATGAATCAAAATAAACTATTTAACCGGACTCGCTGGCAATTAGCCATTTCCTATGCAGCAGTAATGGGTTTGATTTTAAGCTTGCTGGGATTTGGCGTATATAAGGCGATCGCCCACGCTCACTGGGTAGCCATAGACCGGGAATTAGAATCGGTAGCGGGGACGCTGCACGACAGCCTAGAACTCAAATTGCAGCAGCCCGGACGCTTGGAGCCAATAGTAAACGAACTTTTGCCCAACCTCCGCCTAATCGGAGTTAAAGGCATTAAAGAACAGTTGCCAAGCCGCCATATTTTAAGCGCTATCAACCAAGGCTATTACTATATTCGTTTATTTGATTATTCCGGTAACTTAATTGCTACAGCAGGCGCGTATCCAGAAGAATTACCACCAGCATTTAACTCCCAATACTGGCAAACAATAACTGACACCAAAGGCAATGTTTATCACCAAATTTCTGTAGCGCTACACACCCAAACACAGCAAGATTGGGGATATTTTCAAGTTGGCAGGAGCCTGCAAGACTTCAATGAATATCTCAGTACAGTGAAATGGGTTTTAAAATTAGGATTGCCTACAGCATTAATTCTGATAGGCTTTGCTAGTTGGTTATTGGCAGGATTGGCCATGAAACCGATTTATTCTTCCTACCGACAAATCCAACAGTTTACAGCGGATGCCGCCCACGAATTGCGGACGCCTTTAGCGGCTTCGCAGGCGACAGTAGAATCAGCGCTGTTGACGCTTCAATTGGATGAAAAAGAGGCGCGGGAAATTTTGCGGACGATCGATCGCCAAAACCGACGACTGACTCAGTTAGTGGCTGATTTGCTCTTGCTGGCTCGCATGGACAATCAAGCGATACGCGATCGCCCTCAATTGTGTTGTTTGAATGACCTTGTTAGCGATTTAGTCGAGGAATTGGCAGCAATGGCGATCGCTTCTAAGGTAGCCTTAACATCGTCCGTGCGGGTGCAGCAGCAATTAAATGTTGTCGGCAATTCCGACCAACTTTATCGCTTAGTTGCTAATTTAATTGTTAATGCCATTCAATACACTCCGGCGGGCGGCAAAGTAACAGTTATTTTAGATTCCAGCCACCAGGAGGCAATCGTTCAGGTTCAAGATACCGGTATTGGGATCGCGGCGGCAGATTTAGAGCGAATATTCGATCGATTTTACCGAGTCAACAGCGATCGATCCCGCCATACTGGCGGTTCGGGACTGGGATTGGCGATCGCCCAAACCATCGCCCGGGCACACCGCGGCAGCCTCAGCGCCCGCAGCGAATTGGGTTCCGGCAGCACCTTTCTCCTGCAGTTACCTTTGTGAGCTACTATGTGAGGGAAACTGACATCTTGCACCATGCTCGAGAACAGGCTTTCCGGCCCGTTCCGCGAAGAGTGATTCTTGTTGTGGGGCGGGCAGGAGAGCCCGCTAGTAAAAGGCTTATTGACAATTGTGCAAGATGTGGGGAAAACCGAATCATCTTTTTGTGGTAATCCCTTTTGCAGAAGAGAGTACGATCGCCGAAAATTATTAAATAGCTATTTCTCAGCAATTAGCAGTCATCAGAGAGAAAAATTATGACAGTTTTAGAACAGGGAACAATCTCAATCCATACCGAAAATATTTTCCCGATTATCAAGAAGTCGCTATATACTGACCACGAAGTCTTCTTGCGGGAATTAATTTCTAACGGAGTCGATGCCATTGCCAAACTCAAAATGGTTTCCCGTTCCGGCGAATACAGCGGCGACATGGGCGAACCGCAAATCAACATAGCGATCGACAAAGAAAACAAAACCCTCTCAATTTCCGATAACGGCATCGGCATGACCGCCGATGAGGTAAAAAAATACATCAACCAAGTCGCTTTCTCCAGCGCAGAAGAATTTATTCAAAAATACCAAGGCAGTGGCGACGACGCAATCATCGGTCACTTCGGCTTAGGTTTCTACTCTTCTTTCATGGTGGCAAAGAAAGTAGAGATTGATACTCTTTCTTACCAAGAAGGCTCCCAAGCAGTACACTGGTCTTGCGACGGTTCTCCGGCTTTTGAACTATCAGAATCTTCCCGCACGGAACGCGGCACTACTATTACTCTTACCCTCCAAGACGAAGAACAAGAATATGTAGAACCCAGTCGCATTAAGCAGTTAATCAAAACTTACTGCGATTTCATGCCCGTTCCCATCAAATTTGAAGGAGAAGAACTCAACAAGCACAAAGCAATTTGGCGGGAATCAGCCAGCAATTTGCAAAAAGAAGATTATTTGGAACTGTACCGCTACCTTTACCCGTTCCAAGACGAGCCGCTGCTGTGGGTACACCTGAATACAGATTATCCTTTTATTGTCAACGGGATTCTTTACTTTCCAAAACTGCGCCCGGATGTCGATGTTACCCAAGGCAATATTAAGCTATTCTGCAACCAGGTTTTTGTCAGCGACCACTGCGAAGAAATTATCCCAAAATTCTTGATGCCGCTGCGGGGAGTCATTGACAGTACCGACATTCCGCTGAACGTTTCTCGCAGTTCTTTGCAAAGCAATCGGACTGTGCGGAGAATCGCTGATTATATTGCCAAAAAAGTGGGCGATCGCCTGAAAGAACTCTACCGCGACGACCGTGACGAATACATCCGCTGCTGGCAAGATATCGGCACTTTTGTCAAGTTTGGAACTCTCAACGATGACAAGTTCAAAAAGCAAGTCGAAGATATCTTAATCTACCGCAGCACCTACGAACCAAAAGCCGACAAGCCAGAAACTGCAACGCCCGAAGTTCAGGTGCAAACAGAGGAAGGAGATTTGTGGCAAGATGTCACTCCGAAGTCGGAAAATTCTACTTCCACGCAGCCTTACACGACTCTAAAAGAGTATTTGGAACGCAATCAAAAACGCCACGAAAATCGCGTGTTTTATTGTACCGATCCGGCGTCTCAAGCAACTTACGTTGCTATGCACAAAAGCCAAGGTTTAGAAGTGCTGTTTATGGATTCTTTCATCGACACGCACTTTATCAGCTTCTTGGAAAGAGAATACTCAGATGTCAAATTCTCGCGGGTTGATTCCGACATCGACGAAACGCTAATTGACAAAGAGAAAGAAGCGGAAATTGTCGATCCGGCGACGAATAAAACTCGCAGCGAACAAGTTAAAGAAATGTTCCAAAAAGCTCTCAACAAGCCGAAAGTGAACATTCGCACAGAAGCTTTGAAGTCTGACTCTGCGGAGGCGACGCCACCTGCGATCGTACTTTTGCCGGAAGCTTTGCGCCGGATGCGGGATATGACGGCGCTTTTGCAGCAGCAAGCGGCGGAATTCCCCGAAGAACACGTTTTGCTGGTGAATACCTCTCACCCGCTGATTCAAAATTTGGCTAGTTTGAGTCAGGGTGCGATTATTCAAGGCGGCGGCGAGTCTCCGTCTGCCGAGTTGGCGAGTATGATTTGTCACCACGTTTACGACTTGGCTTTGATGGCCCAGAAGGGTTTCGATGCTGAAGGGATGAAAGAGTTTGTCGAGCGATCGAATCAAGTCTTGACAAAATTGACTCAACGTGCGATGTAAGTTCCCCACCCCCAACCCCCCCTTGCTAAGGGGGGGATCAAGAGTTTATTTCTATTGGTAAAGGGATAAGTCAACCCTTCTTTCTTCTTCCTTCTTCCTTCTTCCTTCGGGTATAATAAAAGGCTGCACGCAAAAAACGGTAATCTGGAGAGCAATATGTCACGGAAATGTCAGCTAACGGGGAAGAAGGCGAATAACGGTTTTGCGGTTTCTCACTCGCACCACCGCACTCACAAATTGCAAGACGCAAATTTGCAGTGGAAGCGGGTTTGGTGGCCCCAGGAGAAGCGCTGGGTAAGATTGCACCTTTCTACAAAGGCGATTAAAACCTTGCAAAACAAGGGTTTGGAAATCATGGCGAAGGAAGCTGGAATTAACCTTTACAAGCTTTAAAAAAACTTGGCTAAATTAAAATGAGGGCGATCGCACACTTGAGAGTGCGATCGCCCTTACTTTTAGAGAAAAACCTTTACTAAAGCTATTTTCGGCATTGCAGTAAATAAGTAGTCATCTCGCCTTTGCCTTTAACTTCGATCGCGCCGCGGTTTTCAAAGGAATACTTTTCTTGCAACTGCTGATAAGTTGTCTCTGTTACCTGAATACACCCCGGCAAGCCGTGAGATTCCATGCGAGAAGCGGTGTTAACGGTGTCTCCCCACAAATCGTAAATAAATTTTTTAATACCGATAACTCCGGCGACAACCGGGCCGCTGTTGATGCCGATTCTGATACTGAAAGCTTGGCTGTGGGTATTGCTGAAGTCAGTAATTGCCTGCTGCATATCCAAAGCCATTTCTGCGATCGCTTCTGCGTGATCCGGGCGAGGAATTGGCAGCCCTCCAACTACCATGTAAGCGTCGCCAATCGTCTTAATTTTTTCCAAACCGTGCCTTTCTGCTAGGTTGTCAAATGTCGAAAATATGTCATTTAGCAAGGAAACTAATTGCGTTGGAGAAACTAGGGAACTGAGTTGAGTAAAGCCTACTATGTCAGCAAATAAGACAGTAACTTCAGCAAAAGTGTCTGCGATCGTACTGTCTCCCCGCTTCAACCGATTTGCTATTTCTTCAGGCAAAATATTCAACAGCAAGCGTTCTGATTGTTCCTGTTGAACTCGCAGTGCATTTAAAGTATCATTGAGAGCATTAGTTCGTTCTTTCACTCTAAATTCTAACTCTTCATTGAGTTTGTGAAGCGCCATTTCAGCTCGCCTGCGCTCTGTGATATCCGTACCGATTCCCAGCATTCCTGCGAACTTTCCTGCCGCGTCAAACAGTGGTTTATTTGCCCAGGATACCCAAACCAGCTCGCCACTGCGTAAGATACTTTCATTTTCATTTCGCGTGTATTGTTCTGGGTTTTGCAAAATATCTCTCAATTTTGCTCCTAAGTCATTTCCTTTTGTATCTATCTCGGGAATAATTGTTCCCACTGCGTGTTTGCCAATTATCTCTTTTTCGTCGAAACCGAAAAATTTTTGTGCAAATTCGTTAAAAAAAGTAATATTTCCTTCCGTATCTATTTTTAAAATAATGCTGTTAGCATTTTCGACTAATTCCCGATACTTAATTTCGCTTTGCCGCAGCGAATCCTCTGCTGAGGCGCGTTCGGCTACAGTGGCGGCCAACAGCAGAGATGTAATTACAATTACGCTCATAAAAGCCTGCAAAAATAAGATAGCCTGATTGATATTTTCCGCTTTGGCAATAAAGGGGCCGCTTCCCTGAGAACCTCCCCAAATGGCGATACTGGATACAATGAAAGATGCTAAAACAGCCCCGCACTGACCGAATTGAATGGTTGCCCAAATCACTAAGGGAAATGGCAAGTATTCGAGGGGATAACCGGAGAGATTACTTTCACTTTTTGAGTTGTATACTAGCCAACTCACTGTTACTAATAACAGCAGGCATATTCCGGCACCGATGCGATTTACTATTGTTTGAGAAGCTGGAATTTGTGAATGACTGGGCGCTGGTTTGTGATTGTATACAATCAACAGCAGGGGAGTAAAAATTAAAACTCCTAATGTATCTCCGAGATACCAATTCCAGCGAATTTGCCAATATTGGCTCCAGTCAACTAAACCAGTTACACAGAGCCGCAGCGTGCCGAGAGTGCAGTTGATTTGAGTGGCTACTACAGCACCGCAAAAGACTAAATTGACTACATCGATCAGCCGATGGAGTGAGGGGCGAAACTTGAGATTTTGCAGCAAAATAAATGCGCACAAAGCTTGTAAACAAGCGCAAAAAGCACTAATTGCTGCAAGTGTTAAAGACACTTGAAGGTTAATAGTCTCGTAAAAAAATACGCCTAAAGCTATTCCCGGCCAAACACGCCGACCAAATAATAACATTGCAGCTTGTGCAATTCCTGCGGGCGGCCAGACGCAGGTAGCTAATTTATTTACGCCGGGTATTGAAACTGCTATTTTTGCTCCCAAAGCGTAAGCAAAAGCAATGGCAGCTACTTTTGCTAAGTATTGCCAATTTCTAAATTGAGTAAATCGCAGAAACTGATTTTTGTTTAGGTTCATACTGAGTGTTATATGTTTAACTAACTATAGCAACCGCGCCGGAATATGAGGAAAATTTTAATTTCTGAATTTTTAGTTATTATATTGCTTATTCCTTGTGAATTATTGCTTATGCTATAACTTTATCCCTTTAAGAAAATAAGTATTCATCTCGCCTTTGCCTTTGACTTCAATCGTGCCGCGACTTTCCAATAAATACTTGTCTTGCAATCGCTCATAAGTGGCCGACGTGACTTGAATACACCCCGGCAAGCCGTGAGATTCCATGCGGGAAGCGGTGTTAACGGTGTCTCCCCACAAATCGTAAATAAATTTTTTAATACCGATGACTCCGGCGACAACTGGGCCGCTGTTGATGCCGATTCTGATCCTGAAATCTTGATTGTGGGTATGGCTGAAGTCAATAATTGCTTGCTGCATATCGAGGGCCATTTGCGCGATCGCCTCTGCATGATCGCTGCGGGGCATGGGCAGGCCTCCTACTACCATGTAGGCGTCGCCAATCGTCTTAATTTTTTCCAATCCGTGCTTTTCTGCTAGGCGATCGAATGTGGAAAAAATATCGTTAAGCAAGGAAACTAATTCCGGCGGAGAAATTTGGGAACTAATTTGCGTAAAACCCACTATATCTGCAAACAATACTGTTACTTCGGAAAAAGTATCGGCGATGATGCTTTGGTCTTGTTTTAATCGGTCGGCGATCGGTTGCGGTAAAATGTTGAGTAGGAGACGGTCGGATTTTTCTTGTTCTAAGCGCAAAGCTGCCTCAGCTTGTTTGCGAGTTGTGATATCTTGAACAGTACCTTCGTAATAAAGTAAATTTCCATCTCGATCGCAGACAGTATAAGCATTCTCAGAAATCCAAATGATACTGCCATCTTGGCGGTAAACTTGAGATTCAACATCTGATATTTTGCCGTTTTTTCGCATTAAATTAATGATTTCTGTGCGGCGTTCTGTGTCTACATATAGCTGGCGGTTAATATTAGTTAAGTTTTTCCTCAACTCCTCAGAGGAACTGTAACCGTAAATACGAATTAAAGCAGGATTGATGCTGAGATATTCTCCATCTGGAGTAGTTTGAAAGATGCCGACGATCGCATTTTCAAAAATGCTGCGGTATTTAGCCTCAGCTTGCCGCAGCGCTTCTTCAGCACGCTGGCGTTCTCGCGCTTCCATTGCGAAAGTTACAGAGTCTGCTAGAGAAACAGCGAAACTTTGTTCTTCAATCGTCCAATAGCGGGGCATTCCTACCTGTTCTAAACAGACAACTCCGGCTGTTTCTCCGCCTATTTGAATCGGCGTATCTAGCATGGAAGTGATGCCGAACGGAATTAGGTAAGATTCCGCAAATTCTCTAGTTCTAGGGTCTTTTTGTGCGTCAAAGGCAGCAATTGCGCGTTCTTCTCGCAGTGCTTGAAAATAGACAGGATAGTCTGCTGCTGCTAATTCCAAACCGTGTGAGTGCTGGTTGAGAGTGCTATCGAACAAATCCAGGCACTCGATCTTGGATTTAGCGCGATCGTACAGCCAGACGCTAGATCGGGTAACTTCCAGAGTACGGCTAGCAGTTTCAGTTATTTCTTGAAGCGCTTTTGTTAAGTCGCCTTGATTCAGCGCTTTATTTTTGGCTAAATCAATTAATGCCGATTTCTGTTTCTGTAGCTGAAGTTCGCTTTGTTTCAGGGCATTTGTCCGTTCTTCAACTCTGATTTCCAGCTTTTCATTCAGATGAAGCAGCGCTATTTCAGCTTTTCGGCGATCGGTGATATCTGTGCCGATGCAGAGGATTCCCAGGAGTTCTCCCGCTGAATCAACCAGCGGTTTATTTGCCCAAGATACCCAAACGCGATCGCCATTCCGCCGCATATTTTCATTTTCATAGCTGATAAAGCGAGCGGGATTCTGTAAAATTTCATTATAAACCAGCTCTAAGTTATTCCCTGCGAGGTCTCTGTGGGGAATAATTGTTCCCACTGGATTTTTTCCCAGGATTTCTTCCTCCTTGTAACCAAAGAAATTTTCTGCAAACTCGTTGAAAAAAGTAATATTGCCGTCTCCGTCCAATTTCAAAATAATGCTGTTAGCATTTTCCACTAATTCTCGATATTTAATTTCGCTCTCCCGTAAAGAATACTCCGCTGATGTCCGTTCAGCTACTGTCGCTGCCAATAACAGCGAGGTAATTGTAACTACAGCCAAAAAAGCTTGTAAAAATAAGATAGCCTGATTGATATTTTCGGCTTTGGCTATGAAAGGGCCCCCTCCATGAGAACTGCCGAAAATTGCGATGATTGAGACAACAAACGATGCGAGGACAGCGGATCGCTGACCTAATTCGAGCGCCGCCCAAATTATCAAAGGAAATGGCAAATATTCCAGGGGATAACGAGCAATAGAAGCTTCATGTTTCGACTCAAATACCAGCCAGCTCACCCCAATCAATAATATTAACCATACTCCCCGCGCAATTAAATATTTTTTTTTGCTGTCTGTTTGTATTTTTAAACGCTCGGCGGTTACTTTAGGGCGAATAAATATTAGGATTAAAGGAGTGAAAATTAAAACTCCCATTGTGTCTCCCAACCACCAATTCCACCGAAGCAACCAATATCCTGACCACTCTACTTTGCCCGCTAAATATAGGGAAAACGCGCCTATAGTGCAACTGATTTGAGTAGAAATTATACTGCCAAACAAGATTAAATTAACTACATCTTTCAAGCGAGCCAGAGACGGACGAAACCCGAGCCAACGCAGGGCAGTTACTGCAAAAACAGCTTGCAGAATCGCCCCGGCGTTTCCTCCCAACCAAACCGCGAATATCTGTTCATTTGGGTTAACCAAATTGAGCAAAAATGTACCCAAAACTATGGCAGGCCAGACTTTACTCCCAAATAATAACAGTCCAGCTTGTGCAATTCCAGCAGGCGGCCACACCGAGGAAGCAAAGGGACTAACACCTTGAATTGAAATTGCTAGCCTCGCCCCCACGGCGTAAACGACAGCAACGACCGTTACTTGGGCTAAGTACCGCCCAATTCGGGATTGAGGGAATCGAAGAAACTGATTTAGGTTCAGATTCATATCGAGTTTTAAGTTTTAGATAATTTCACATCTCAAGGAAGAAGGAAGAGGGAAGAGGGAAGAGGGAAGAGGGAAGAGGGAAGAGGGAAGAGGGAAGAGGGAAGAGGGAAGAAGGAAGAGGGAAGAAGGAAGAGGGAAGAAGGAAGAGGGAAGAAGGAAGAGGGGGGAGAATCTCATATTTGTAAAAACACTTCTTCTGGCTCCTTCTTTCTTGCTCTTTCCTTCTGCATCCTGCCTCGCAGCAAGAGAGCCTCCAAACTCCTATTTATAGCTTTGCTGCTTTCATTGAGATGCTCCCAAGAGGGGAGCTAATTTAGGGCGCCCACCGCGCACATTGCGAGCCTAAATGTAGGTGCGCTAGGCGCACCTTACCAATTAAAAAGGCTTATTTGATGGCGGATTCAATCCACTGTTTTAAAGTAGAATTGACTTCATCAACAAGAATTTCCTGGGATTTGTGAGTTGCTCTTTCCACGACTTCAACTTTACCGACTTTCAGGGAACGGCCCGGAACAATGCGATAGGGAATTCCGATTAAATCGGCATCCTTGAATTTAACTCCGGCTCGTTCGTCGCGGTCATCTAGCAAGGTTTCAATCCCAGATTGGTTGAGTTCTGCATAGAGTTTTTCGGCGACTTCTACTTGTTGGGCGTCGGAAATATTAGGGATGCTAATGATGGCGTGATACGGGGCGATCGCCACCGGCCAAATTATCCCGTCTTTGTCGTAGGATTGTTCTACGGCCGATTGAGCTAGCCGCGACACGCCGACGCCGTAGCAGCCCATCACAAAGGGCATTTCTTCGCCTTGTTCGCTGGTGTAGGTGGCGCCCATTGCTTGGGAGTATTTGGTTCCTAATTGGAAGATGTGACCGACTTCGATGCCTCTGGCGCTTTGCAAGGTTTGTTCGGGATTGTGCACGGCCCGATCGCCCTTTTTGGCTGTTCTGACACCCACAACCGTTGCTGGCAGGGGAAATTCTTTATCCCAATTAGCCCCGACAACGTGGTATCCTGATTCGTTTGAACCGGTGACAAAGTTTGTCAGGTCAACTGCGGTGCGATCGACTAAACGCAAAAACTTAGAGTTTACCTCCTTACCCCCAGCGATATAATCATCAGCAACATCGGGAGCGATATAACCGAGAGGTAAAGATTTAGCAGCCCATTTCCGCTGAGCTTCCGCATCGGGAACAGTCAAAAATAAAACAGTTTTAGCTTGATAATTGCCCGCTAATTTCGTCAACTCATTCAGCAACTTTACCTGATTCACATCTTGGTCGCCGCGAATGCTTACCAATACCAAAACAGTCATGCCATTATCGTAAACAGCTTGGTAAAGCACATTTTTGACAACTTGCGTCGGAGAACATTTCAAAAATTTGCAAAGTTTATCAATTGTTTCAGTTCCCGGCGTTTCCCGCTTTTCAAAAGTTGCAAAGGGCGACGGTTCGGCATCAGCAGGCATCGATACAGCCTTTTCCACATTAGCTGCATACTGACCGTCTTCAGTATAAAGAACTTCATCCTCGCCCGCTTCTGCCAACACCATAAACTCTTGAGAACCAGAGCCGCCAATTGCTCCCGAATCAGCATCTACTGCTCGGAATTGCAAGCCAGATCGGCGCAGCATATTGCTGTAAGCTTGAGCCATATCCTGATAAGTTTTTTTCAAACTTTCTTCGTTAGTGTGGAAAGAATAGCCATCTTTCATAATGAATTCGCGACCGCGCATCAACCCGAAACGCGGGCGAATTTCATCGCGAAACTTAGTTTGGATTTGATAAAGATGTAAAGGCAATTGCCGATAGGAACGAATCATATCTTTAGCAATTGTAGTAATTACTTCTTCGTGAGTTGGGCCCAGTCCCAATTCTCGCTGCTGCCTGTCTGTCATTGCAAACATAATACCTTCAGCTTGAGTATAGGTATCCCAGCGGCCGGATTCCCGCCACAAATCGGCCGGTTGCAATTGCGGGAGGAGACATTCTTGAGCGCCGGTTGCGTCCATTTCTTCGCGCACAATTTGAGATACTTTTTTGAGAACTCGCCACATTAATGGGAGATAAGCGTAAATTCCGCTACCGATGCGCCGGATGTATCCGGCACGGAGTAATAGTTTGTGGCTGGGAATTTCTGCTTCTGCCGGGTCTTCGCGCAGGGTGACAAAAAGCATTTGAGAGAGTCGCATGGCTGATTTCCTTAAAATACCGGATGATTGTAATCTCTGATTAACTTCTGATATTATCAGACGTGAGGCGGATTTGATTAAATATATGAATAAAATTTGGCAAAACTACGAAAAAGGTATGGGAGTATTTGATAATTGTCACTCTCCTACTGTGCAATCTCAGTGGCTTGCCTTAAAAGATGAAATAGGAGAATTTGTTCGAGAACCTAATTCAAGCGAAATTTGGGATATTGTTCATGCTGCTGGTCGATTGCTTTACAAAATAATCGGAATTCCCTTATATTTACTGGCCTATCCTACTGTTCGCAAACACAGTCAACGTTTCGAGGAGTACGGCTGTATTCGCAGCATTCGCAACTGTGAGGGTAAATGCTGCGGCAAAAATTCGTAGGGTACGCTGCGGCGCACCTGATATCATGTTTGTTGAATGACCCGCAATTACATTCTAATGACGGGATTCAAAAAACAATGCAACTTTAGCAAGCGCAAAACTCATATCCAGTAACTAATTCCCAATCTAAAATCTCAAATCTAAAATCGCATGACCAGATTCATTCACGACCAATTTGCTAAACAGTATTTGAAAGAACTATTAACCCCTCTCGGTAATGTAGAAACCAGCCGGGATGTTGCTGGAGAAGTGAGGCAGGTTGACGTTTTATTTGCCCCGAAACCGGAACCGGAAGTCGAACCAACAGCCCTCGGCATTCTGGGTCAAATAGCAGCACAACCCGCTGTATTTGAACCCTTCCGCAGTCCAGTCCAGATCGGAGAAATTCGCAGTTGTCTGGGCAAACTCTTCGATATCCACGGCGAATTTGAACGCGCCGCAGCTAGAGAAAATACCCGGATTGCAGAGGCAGACTTGCCCCAACTCTGGATACTGTCGCCGACTGTTTCCGATACGATGCTAGCTGGATTTCGAGCCCTTCCCGAACCGGAAAATTGGGTAAATGGAGTTTATTTTCTGGGCCCATCTCTGAAAGCAGCGATCGTTGTCATTCACCAACTGCCCCGCACTCCAGAAACGCTGTGGCTGAGAGTTTTGGGAAAGGGAAACGTGCAGAAGCAAGCTATTGCCGAATTGAGAGAATTACCCTCAGATAATGTGTTTCGGGTGAGTGCGTTAGAATTGTTGTACAACTTGCGAACTATTTTAGAAGTCCGCCAAGACATAGATCGAGAAGATCGGGAGTTAATTATGGAACTGTCACCCCTCTACTTGCAACGGTTGGAAGATGCAACTCAGCGCGGTATCCAGCAAGGTGTCCAGCAAGGTATCCAGCAAGGTATTCAGCAAGGTATTCAGCGCGCTCAACGCCTGATAGTTGAGAGTATGCTACAAGTAAAATTTGGCGAGATTGATGAAGAATTAGCCCAAATAATCGAGCCTTTAATTCAGCTAGAACCCCTCGATCGCACGCGACTAATTAGGCAGCTCGATCGCTCTGAATTGCTAGCTCATTTTGAACATAAAAATCAACCGGAATCCTAACTCAGCAGCGCACTCTACGATACCGCCAAGACATAGATCGAGAAGATCGGGAGTTAATTATGGAACTGTCAAGCCTTTACTTGCAACGGCTGGCAGAGGCAACTCAGCGCGGTATCGAGCAAGGTATCGAGCAAGGTATCGAACAAGGTATTCAGCAAAGTAAACGCGAGATTCTTGAGAGTATATTACAAGTAAGATTTGGCGCAATTGATGAAGAATTAGCCCAAATAATTGAGCCTTTGATTCAACTAGAATTTCTTGAAATCGCGCGACTGAGTATGCAGCTCGATCGAGCGCAATTACTCGCTCGTTTTGAGCCTAAAAATCCAACGGAATCCTAACTCGCTAGCGCACTCTACGATATGTAGGGTGCGCCGAAAATTACTTTACTACTATTGATAATTGGTGGGGATCGCCCCAGCCTCAAACTTGCCACTTTGATGCGAACTCTGCTGCTAACAGTCGCATAAAAACTAATTTCTGACTTTAGACGGATTTATTTTTTAGCTTCCACAGGCATAATAAGTATTAAGGATGAGATTACTAGAAAACTGATTTACTCCTCATCCCAATTTCACTAATAAGGGCTTCCGTAAGATTAAGCCTGACCGAAACAAACCACAATCTAAAAATTACAAACTCCCCTATGAATAAATTTGGGGTCAAGTTTCGCTATGCCGAGTTAGGCATAAAACTGTAGGAGGTAATTTATGTTTGAAAGCGAGTTATTAATGTCGCTGTACAGTCCCAAATTCAATATTGCCCAAATGCCAGTAGAAATAGATGCGACATTTGACCACCCCGATATCGGAGGGCTGATGTTTTTAAGCCCGCAGTTTTTCGTGGCCTTAATCGCCGGAGTCATCATGGCTTTTGGCTTCCAATTCCTGTTAACAAATTTCTCCATAGCCGCCAAAATCTCAAATTGGGACGAGGCTTTACCCGACGATGACGATGATGAATCTGAAAGTTTTGGGACTAAAGTTCGCAAGACTGAAGGTTTAGTCGGGGGTTGGATTTTAGTCACCGTTAACCTGGCTTTATTTTTGGCTTGTTTTCTGGCAGTCAAACTAACTTCAATTGCCTCTGTAGACGGAGCGGCAATTATTGGTATTGTCATTTGGTCGGCGTACTTTTTAACCTTGGTGTGGCTAGGTTCTAGCGCCGTCGGTTCCGCGATCGGTTCTTTGATAAAAACTGCTTTTTCAGGCGTTCAAGGCGTCATGGGTACTGCGGGTGCTGCGATCGGCGGCAAGATGGCCAGCGACCAGATGGTCAATACTGTAGAGGCATCTGTTGCTGCTGTCCGCCGCGAATTGAGTTCGGCGGTAGACCCGGATAGCATTCGCGAAACACTGCAAGATTATGTGGGTTCTTTGCAGTTACCAAAACTAGATGTTAAGGAAATTCGCGGTCAATTTGAAAAGTTGCTGGGCGATGCAGATATCAAATCTCTTGCGGGAAGCGACGTTCTGAAGAATGTTAACCGCCAGACTTTTGTGGATTTAGTTAAGAGTCGCACAGACTTTTCTCAAGAGGAAATCAATCAAATTGCCGACCAACTCGAAGGCGTTTGGAAGCAAACTTTCGGCAAGCAGCAAGAGCAGAAAGACCCGAATTTAGAGTTGGTTGATTTTCTCAAGTTTGCGGCTCCCGATTTGCTGAAGTCTGACGAACTCAACGCCAAGCTGTCTCAAATTCTGGAAAGTAGGGAAAACAAATCGGAATCCAGCAGCGGCATGAAGCGAGCGATGCAGTTGGGTGTGGAAGCTCTTGTGGGCACTGTTTTGGCGCGGACGGATTTATCGGATTTGGATGTTGAAAAAATCTCCGGTCAGTTACAACAACTGACAGCACAAGGGACTCAAAAAGCTAAATCTTTTGCTTCTCAAGTGGGCGACAAAGTGCCAGCGCTGCCTTTCAATACAGCTAAGGCTGATGTGGAAAATTACTTGATGAATGCCCAACCTTGGCATCTCAACCGGGAGACAATCAAGCAGGAATTTAGGGATGTGATTTACGACCCGGAAGCTTCTCCTGGGGCTGTTTTGCGCCAGTTAGAAATGTTGAATCCCGATTATTTTGTAGGGATTCTGGGCCGACGCGAGGGGTTTGCTCCGGAACAGGTGACGGAAATTGCCGAACAGCTTGAAGGTGTCCGACAAGAAGTGTTGGAAATTGTGCGAAATGCTGCTGGTGAGGAACAGTCTCAAGATTTGCGGAGCCGGATTGAGAATTATTTGCGATCGACCGGCAAGGAGGAATTGAATCCTGAAGGTATCGAGCGGGATTTCCAAGCGCTTTTGGAAGACCGGGATGCTGGTTTTGAGGCTTTGCGCGATCGCCTGTCGCAGTTTAACCGCGATACTTTGGTACAGTTGCTCGGTCAGCGGGAAGATTTCAGTCCAGAGGAAGCCGATCGGTTAATCGGGCGGCTCGAAAGTTCGCGCGATCGCGTGATTTCAAGAGCTCAAGAATTGCAAGAGCAAGCGAAATCGAAAGGGCAAGAAGTGCGGCAAAAGGTAGAAGATTATCTCCGCAATACTAATAAGGAAGAACTCAATCCCGAAGCGATCGAGCGCGAGTTTCAAACGCTGTTAAGCGACCCGGAAGCCGGATTTAAAGCGCTGAGAGAACGCTTATCTCAATTCGACCGCGATACGCTGGTGCAGTTGCTGTCACAGCGCCAAGACCTCAGCGAAGAACAGATAAATCAGGCGATCGACCGGATCGAATCTGTGCGCGACAACATTATCCACGCGCCGCAAATAGCTGCAGATAGGGCTAAGCAACAGTACGAAGAAGTTACTGCAAAAATTGGCGAATACCTGCGGAATACAAACCTGGAAGAACTCGATCCTGAAGGCATCAATCGGGATTTGACTAAATTGTTTGAAAATCCGAAAGAGGGTGTTTTGGCACTTCGGGAAAGACTTTCTCAGGTCGATCGCGAAACTTTGGTAAAGCTGCTGTCGCAGCGGGAAGATTTGAGCGAAGAACAGATTAATCGGACGATCGATCGCGTGCAAGATTCGATTCGCAGCATCGTGAAATCGCCCCGCCGCTTGGCTTCTCGCGCTCAAAAAACAGTCCGGGATTTCCAAGGCAGTTTGGAAAATTACTTGCGGAATACGGACAAGGAAGAACTCAATCCTGAAGGCATCAAACGCGATTTGCAGTTGCTGTTTAGCGAGCCGGGAATGGGGATGCAAAGTTTGGGCGATCGCCTGAAGCATTTCGACCGATCGACTCTGGTAGCATTGCTGTCGCAGCGGGAAGACATCTCGTTCGATGAAGCCAATAGAATTGCCGACCAAATTGAATCTGTCCGCAACCAAATTGTCGAACAAGTTCAAATGGTTCAGGACAAGTTTCAGTCAGCAATCGACGGTATTTTCGGGAAAATTCGGGATTACCTCAATTCGCTCGATCGACCAGAGCTCAACTACGAGGGCATCAAGCGGGACTTACGCAAAGTGTTTGACGATCCGCAGGCAGGATTTGACGCGATTAAAGAGCGTTTAGGTGAGTTCGATCGCGGTACTTTAGTTGCCCTGCTGAGTTCTCGTCCCGATATTTCCGAGACTGACGCTCACCGAATTGTTGACCAAATCGAAGGAGCCCGGGACAGCGTTTTATTGCGAGCGGAACGCCTGCAAAATCAAGCCAAACAACGCATTAAACAGCTCAAAAACAAGGCCAAGCAGCAAGCAGAAGATGCGCGCGAAGCCGCAGCAGCCGCAGCTTGGTGGCTGTTCGGTACGGCTCTGACTTCTGTGGTTGTTTCGGCTTTGGCTGGAGCAATAGCAGTCAACGGGATTTCGGGTTTGTTTAGCTAGATTTTCAACGAGTTTGAAATAAAGTTCTCCTGATTCTAGGCTGGCTGTTTGCCAGCCTATTTTCTTTGACTAACACTTCATTTGTTTGGTGTTGCATAATTGCAGAATAATTTTAATTGTTTTGTGGGATGGGCGTCCCGCCCGTCCGGTGTATTGTCAAAGCAAGCGGGACACCCCACAACAATCATCCTCAAATTGTGCAATGCTGTTTTTTTAGTCCACCCGACCCTAGATCCTGCCACGTAAACTGCGGCGGAATTTGTTGATGTAGCGAATTCTATTCGCCGAGAAAACTAGGAGGAAATACTTTAGATAAATCGAGGGACAAATCCCCAAAAGTAGGGATGGCAACTGTCTCGTTAGACAGAAAAATTCTCTTGACGCGATAACCAAATTTGCCTTGCGAATTCTGATAAGGTTCGCTGTAACATTCCAAACAAGTTTCTAATAAATTAAATATCCAATAATCAGAGATAGCCGCTTCAGCATAAAGGGGCAACTTGACTTGTTTGTCGTATTTCAAAGAAGAATCCGCAATCTCAATCAGTAACAATATATCCGCTGTTGTGGGGTGAGAGGATAAATAGTCATCAGGGCGATTTTGCACGATCGCGCGATCGGGTTCAGGTTCGCTGTCATCAGGCAGAATAATCGGTTGTTGTCCTCGCAGTGTCGCCCGTTCTCCCAGCAGCTTAAATAACTCGCGTTCCAAGCGTGTCTCGCAAACAGAGTGAGCAGTACCTTTAGCAGCCCTGTTGACAAGTTCTCCCTTGATTAACTCAACTCGATCGTCCTCACCAAAGAACCCCAGTTCTGTCAGGCGGTGATATTCCGCTATGGTGAAGCGTTTTGCAGTTGCGATCGACATAACAGCCACCTCAATACAGGTCTGTTGCGATTATAGGCGATCGTCGATCGGCTAAACAATGCCGATCGCGAGCTCCGCTAACAACAATCTTGTCAAATTTCCCTCATCCTTTGGTTGCAAATTTTTCCAATTTTGGTGAATTTACTCCCCAAAATTATGTCCGGGATCATCTCTGTCTTAAGCAAGATTCTAGCAGCACTATTTATTAGGTACTTTAACTTTAAGTAGCAAACAAAAGTTTTCTCACAAATAAGAAAACTGAGCAATACATATTATTTTGGAGGCTTGAATGACCTTTACTACTACCAGTGCTTACGACCAAGGAAAAGCAGATATTAAACAGTTGAGTGTAGACGACCAATTAGGTTTGCTGTGGTTTGTTTACACCCAAATGGGCAAGTCGATAACACCTGCTGCTCCCGGTGCTTCCGGTTCCGACATCGCGCAGGGTTTGTTCGATCGCGTCAAGGAATTGCCTCACGAAGAACAACTGCAAGTGATGCGCGACATTGCATCAAAAGCGAATACTGAGATTAGTCGCATTTATGGGTCGATGAGTCCAGAAACCAAGCTGGCTTTTTGGTATTTTCTAGCAGTAGGAATGGACGAAGGAACTATTATTCCTGTGCCTGGAAACTATCAACTTCCCGAAGCAGGACAAGCTTTACTAGGAAAGATTGAGGGCATGGACTTCCAGCAGCAAATTGATTTCCTTCGCGGTACAATTTTAGAAATGGGTGCTGAAGCCGCTCCGGGGGCGGGCATTTAAAAAGATTAGTAATTACTCAGCGAATTAATTGCCTGCAACCCCGGTTAATTTGTGATTAAATTAGCTGGGGTTGCTCAATCTAGCAGCCGTGGAAGCACTTCAACGTAATGCTGTGATTCACAAGCGTTGTGAATCATCTTGCAGAGGCTTTGTTGTACTGCGTTTCACTCAGCATGACACCTAGGCTTTGCGTCGTAAATCGTGTCTAGAAAACTTCATGGCTG
Source organism: Microcoleus sp. F4-D5 (assembly GCF_036704885.1). NCBI lineage: Bacteria > Bacillati > Cyanobacteriota > Cyanophyceae > Oscillatoriales > Microcoleaceae > Microcoleus > Microcoleus sp. F4-D5. Next base: position 89,463 of record NZ_JAUBSX010000002.1, read on the forward strand.
ACCTCATAACTTTGCTTGCGCTAATAAGTTTTCTAACAGCGAGCTAACTTCCTGACCGTAGGAAATTTCCAGCGTATGACCGTCCGGGTCTCGGATATAAGCCCAGTAACCGACAGGAGGTTCCGAGTCATTAGGGCCGTTCAATAAAAGCCCTTCTGACTCAGCTTCACTGCAAAGGCGATCGACTTTTTCACGACTTTCGCAGGCGACACCGAGATGGGAATCTGGTAAAAGTTTGCCCTCCACTAATGGTGCTTTAATTAGCACAATAACGAACGGTCGAATCAAATCACTAATCCAAGCAACATCTAATGATGTAATTGGATCTACACGGCGGTGAACCACTTTTAGGTCAGCGTACTTCGCGTAAAATGAGATACTTTTATCTACATCCCTAACTGAAAGTGCAATGTGAGTAAAACCAATATCGCTCATTTGAAGTTTCCTCCTATAATGTAGGCAAATTTTAGCACTAATAACTGAATTCAGCAGATCTGTTCCCCACTATTTGCGGCACACCTGCTGTAAAACGCATATCTTCGCAGCCAAAAGTTAGCAAGGGCTGACCTAAGTTTAAACGGGCAAAATGACTTTCTTCAGGTATTTCTAATTCACCTCTAATCAAGCCGATTCGAGATTTAACTTCTCCTTTAAACAACAGCAAATTGCTGCGGTCAGCGCTAAAAAAAATTCCGCTCAAAGGCAGCGGTAAACCTAAAGTTTGCTTGCTGTAATTGAGACTGCACAGTTGACAATTTTCTTGGCGAACTGTGACGCGGTAGCCTAGCGGTGCTGCCTTTACCGAATCGCTGCCTTCCCAACTAAATGTAGCTAATTCTTTAGGAAGTCCCCAAATTTCGCGCCCGCCTGCTACCGAGTTAGGATTGTCTACGTAGATGTGGGAAATCCAAGCGCCCCATTTTCCGGCATAATTGGCGATCGCGCTAACTACAATTAACTCATTGTACTCCATCACCGAACCCAACCCGTAGGAGGATATATAAATGCCACCTAGGGTTTTTCCGGGCAATAAAGAGACAATTTCTAACTCAGAGGGAACCAAGGGGCGCACTCGTGCGACATCTACTAATTGTAAAGTCTCAACAGCATAACCTTGCAGATTCCAAGGCGCAGGTGGATATACCATTTTCAGTAATTAAATTTATGATATTTTATATTTATTTTACCTTAGCGTATCAAAAAGCAACAGTTTTTTGTATCTCTTCACAGATTCTTAGTAATTTTACATATAAAAAAGATTAATGTGTTGATACCAGGCAAACAGTTGACATTCCAGAGAAAGTTAAATATGGTCTATCTAGTGAATATTTAGAAGGAAACCTAAACCTGTATGCTGACATCTTAAAAACCAGATGTTTTCGATAGTTTAGAGCATTTTTTCACGGCGAGAGAGCTGCTAGAGCAAGCCCAGGACAACATGACAGAACTGGGTGCTATTATCCGCAGTCACGGTTTGCAAAAGCAGGTAGGTATTTGCTTGCTTCACAAACACTTTGACCTATCGGATAACGAAAGGTTGGTCGAAGAGTTTGACGGCAACAATGCTTATGTCAAACCGACAGCAGAATACGGCGATGCTATTCCATATATGTGGAAAGTTGAAAAAGATCGAACATCAGGCGACTGGGTTTGGTTTCCTTTAGAATTTGTCCGCGTTAGTGAAGCCGTGTCGGCAGCAATTAAACGGTCAGAAGCCGTTGTCAACAACTCAGAATTTCTCAATGAAATTGCAGGTAAACTGTCAGAATTAGCGCTGACTAATATGTTCGGCATCAGCATTTTGCACCGAGATGCAATTAAAGTTGCTGAGGGCGAAATTTTAGTAGAAAGCACAGACGATGAAGCCCGCGTTTTGACTTTTTCCTCAGTTCCCCGGCCGGATATTGACCCCGCAACTTTAACGCAAACTCTCTGGCAGTTTCCCCATGCTGAAGGGTTTGAAGTAGGATCTATGTGCAGTCACTGCACTCACTGCACCCATTGCAGTCATTAGGCAAGATTGCTAAAGGATAAAAAGTACATACCATAGGTAGGGACACGGCAGTCCCGTCTCCCTACGGAGATCGATAGGCGGGTGTACTTCATAAACTTGGAATCTGCTGTATTGCAGGTTTGTACAGCGCACCTTATCGCTAGAAGTACCACGTCAAACTACTTTTTACCTAAGTCCTGAAACTCAGAAGAAAAAACTCAAGTCCAGACTAAAAACATTTTTTTTGATAATTGGGATTAATAAATATTAAATAATGTCCAGCCTCCGTCAAAGTATAGTAATTTATCGCTGCCAAAATCGGGAGTCAGAAGCTACAGAGAAAGAGTTGCCAATTCGAGTGTGGCTGAGTTCGGGCACTCAGCTAGCTTTTGACAGCGTACCCGATCGCATTCAGTATTGCGAAGGGGCTTTTATGCCAAAAGAACCTTGGAGGGAACCAACACCGGCAGAGTCTGCACTGCTTTGGGTTCATGAACCCCCACCGCAATATTCGGGTGTAGGAATTGTGCGTTTACCGCCGGATGTTTTAGCTTTGTTTGCTGCTGCCGGTATCGCTTCCCTAACAACTCCGCTACAGGTTGCTGAGTTTAAATCCGAGGAAAAATGCCGGCAGGCACTCGATAAATTAATTGAGTATTTTCAGCCTTTTTGTCTCTCGGATGCGCCGCCGATTATTAACGGTATGGGAGGCAGGCAGCCGGGATTGAGTACGGCAACAATTGATAATAAACGCGGTTGCCGCAACGGTTTGCATACTGATAATTGGGACGGGTTGCCGCTGGCGAAAAAGCAGGAGGCTACTAATCGAATTTGCGTGAATTTAGGTCGGGACAGCCGTTACTTTTTGTTTGTGAATTTGACTGAAATTGATATTTTTGAAATGCTGGGGGGCCGTGATTCCGATCTTGGAAAACCTTGGACGCGACAGTTAACCAATGAGTTTATGCAGCGCTATCCAGAATATCCGGTGGTGAAGCTGAGAATTGCACCGGGCGAGGCTTATATTGCACCGACTGAAAATATGATTCACGATGCTTCTACTGCCGAAATGAAGCACTTGGATGTTAAGGTGATGATGCGCGGTTATTACAGGATTCCAGCATGAGTTTTGCCGTTAGCGAAGCCCTCGAAGAGGATCGCAATTTTACAGATACTTTTAGAGATAGTTTAAAGGATGAGGGAAAATTGCAAGAGTCGATCGCCCTTTACGAACAGTCGATCGCCCAAAATCCCAATTCGCCCTCAGCTTACCACAATTTAGGCAAAGCGCTGCAACAAAACGGGCAAATTGCAGAAGCTGTCGCCTGTCACCAAAAAGCCATTCTCCTCCAACCAAACTTTACTGCTGCTTACTTCCCCTTGCTGTACGCGCCGCTGCCTAAAGATTCTCCTCTGATTGACAGCCTGGTTGCTCTTTACCGCGAAGTTATCGAGATTTTGCCAAATTTTCCATTAGCCTATATTAACTTGGCTGTAGCGCTGAGCAAGCAGGGAAAAATTCACGAGTCGATCGCACTTTTTCAAACAGCAGTCCGCTTGCAAACAGTCGCATCTCGCCCGCAACTGTCGCAAGTAGAATGGAATTGGGCTTCATCGCGATCGGCAGATTTCATTATCGTCGGTTCTCCCCGTTGCGGCACAACTTCTCTCTACAAATATATCACTTCGCACCCTCAGATTTTACCCGCAGCCAATAAAGAAATCTGTTTTTTTTCCGAACATTTCAACAAGGGAATAGCTTGGTATCGATCGCATTTTCCGCCATCAATAGACGGGCATCATTTTTTGACAGGAGAAGCAACTCCGACTTATCTGACTCACCCGCTGGCTGCGGAAAGATTGCACGGTTGTTTGCCAAAAGTTAAGCTAATTGTAATTTTGAGAAATCCGGTCGATCGGGCTTTTTCGCACTATCAAATGCTGGTGAGGCGCGGTACGGAAGGCAGAAGTTTTGAAAAGGCGATCGATTCCGAGTTGCAATTGCTTGATGGCGCAACCGAAACAAACTTAGAAGATAAAAATCATTGGAAAGATTGTCATTATATTTATAAGAGTCTTTATGCTTGCAGTCTCAAAGAGTGGATGAAACTTTTTCCCAGGGAACAGTTTTTGATTTTGCAAAGTGAAGAATTTTATGGCAATCCGGCTGCGACACTCAAACAAGTTTTTGAGTTTTTAGATGTGCCAGATTTTCCACTCGGGAATTATCAAAAGTATAACGGTGGTGATTATCAGCCTGCAGATGATGCTGTCAGCCAGCGATTGCGCGAGTATTTTCAGCCGCACAATCGGAAATTAGCGGAATATGTAAAGAGAGAATTTGCATGGTAATTACAAAAAACTTATAGGGGCGGGTTTAGCGCGAAATACCAAACACCGAACAACTAATCTAGATACCAAATCCGCCCCTACAAACACTATCCGCGTTAATCCGCGTTAATCGGCTTAAATCTGCGGTTAAAAACCTCCAAATCTACTTACTAGCATAACCCGTACTTACCAAAAACTCCCGCAACTTCCCAAAAAATTGAGTGCGATCGCGCCCTTGATAAACCCTCTCCAACAACTGCCAACCTTCCGCCTCCTGGCCCATGAGATACTTGCTAGCCATGAAGGCCGCCAATACGCCTTTCGCCTCCCCATTTTCACTCAGACGCTTGTTAGATTCCAGCCAAAGCTCAGCAGAATTCGTGTATACTTCCACCGGATACTGTTTGCTAACATCTTGCATTTTTCCGGCGCGGTACTGCCAAACTTGCAGCGGGAAGCGAGAATCAGCGTAATTAGTAAAAGCTTCCGCAAATCGCCCGTCCTGACTCTTGAACTCTGGAATATCATTTTTGCCAAAATCGACAATTTCGTAACTCACATTGCCCCAGAAATGCTTGATATGAGTGTATTTGTTAGCGCCGGAATCGTAGCGGTAAATAAACGAATAATTGCAGCAGCGGACACCGCTTTTGATTGACACTAAATCTGCTAGCACTTCCGGTTCCTTGTCCCCGTCTAAATCGCGAATTCGCAGCGATAACAAACGTCCTTCTGATACTTCTTCGCTGGCTTTTTGGTCGGGATTATCTACTAGAGAACGAGTCGGAATCAGCACTGGTTCTTCTAATAACGTTTTACCGTCGCGGATAATTTTGATGCGGAGATTTTTAGCATTTTCTGCTTCTTTTACGAAAGAAACTTCCGCCCGAACTTTCCCCGCTTCGGAGATTTCTGTTGTTCTCGGCGGGCCGATATTCGGCGGAACTTGGGCGATATATTGGGCAGGAACTAAGGCAGTTTGGCCGGGTTTGGCGATCGCCTGACAGAGAAAAGTTGCTACTTCGGCGCGAGTTGCATTGCGTGTAGGTTCTAGCTGTTTGACGGCCGGATAATTGACCACAAGTTGTTTTTCTGTGGCGGCGGCGATCGCACTTCTGGCCAGTTCGGGAATATCCCGCGCATCTTCAAAAGTCGCATCCAAAATCTCAGCCGCCGGCCCTGCAGGTGTATATTGCAAGCCGCTGGTTAAAGCTACCAAAACCTGCCAGCGGGTAACATTCAAAGTCGGGTTAAAAATACTGCCACTGTATCCAGACATAAAACCCGTTTGATAAGCTTCTCGAATTGCTTTAAAACCCCAGTAATTTGTAGGAATATCTGCAAAGTCGATCGGATTCCGGACGGTTTTCGCATCGGGAAAAGCCCTCCGAAGCATCGCCGCAAACTCAGCGCGGCTGACTGGGCGATTCGGGCGAAAAGTGCCGTCTTCGTAGTAGCCGCTGATGATTTTTTTCTCTGCTAACTCCTCAATGCAAGCTTGCGCCCAATGGTCGTTAACATCCTTAAATTTGGGTTCAGCAAATGCCGGCGCTACATTCAGGCCCGGAAACACTAAATTCCCGATGATTATTCCCAGGGCTACCACTAAACCGATGATAGCTTGCCATCTGTGCGATCGAATCATAGAACAGACTCCTCTACTTACAAATTGGCGATCGAAACTTTCGGATACTTTATACTTTATATATAGCAATCCTCGCATTATTTGTGAATTTCTTACTCCCTCCCCTTACAAAGGGGAGGGTTGGGGTGGGGTAAAAAATTTACGACTCCTGCAATGATTGCTATATCAGGTATATTAACCCGATTTAATACCATTTATTAAAAATTTACCTGTTATTAAAAATTTACCTGCGACCAAGGACACGGCAGTGCCGTGTCCCTACTTTTGAGACTTCCTATAAGAAAGCTTACTTCGACTCTAAAGTCATCTCCATCGCCATTTTTGTTTTGATTGTTGATTCTTGAGAACTACCAGCATTTTTAGCACTCATTTCGCTATTTGAACTAATAGAGACAGTAGAGCGAAAAGGCATTAATCTATCCAAGCGCCCTGTAACTTTTCCCTGACCCTGAGAACTAAAAGATTTTAGGGTTAATGTAGTTCCAGCAGGCAGTTGGGGAGAGGTAATATTTTGGGGGTTTGCTTGCTGCTCTATACTTACATTCATAGAGACAACTCCATCTTGCCAGCTATCCAATTCATAGGTAGCAATGTCATTCACATTCATGCCACTGAAATCAGAGGTAGAAGAAACGCGCCATTTGGCTCCTTTTCCGACTGCTTCGGCAGGCAGCGGCGAGGCTAGTTGTTCTAGAGATTTAGACATTTGTCCAACCATTTGTTTGACGTTGTTGTCAGCTCCTTCGGGCAAAATAATGTCACCTCCTTTATGAAAACCGCGATTGTCCATGATGAAAGAGCCTTTTACTCCCACGATGTTTTTGAGTGCAGAACGCATGGCATCTAGGGCGGCGGGCTGGGTATTTCCAGTATCGCCGACGATATCTGCATTAGTATAAGCAAACTCGTAGTAAATATCGCCGTTGGGATCGATTTTAGTGACTTTGGTCTCGAAAGTCATCACCGATACTGGAATTTTAGTCACAGGCGAAGACTGACCGGATGCGGATATGTCCATATCCATTTTTACGGTCATCACAGTTGTTTCTTTGACATCGATAGCTGGTTTCAAACGCAGTTCCTGTCGGGGTTCCACTCCCGGATTTAGCAATTCCACTTGCGGGGTTTTCGAGTTGGGAACAGGCGCGGATACGCCACGGGATGGCTGCTGAACTACAAGTGGAGTTTGAGCGCTGAGGGAAGCAGGAGAAAGCTCGTGAAGCGAAGCTATCCCGTAGGGAATCGCCCATCCGGCGCTCGCCAAACAAAGAGATGCAATAAACAGTGTTTTTTTCATTAACTTAATTTCGTGTTATTTGAATGTTTGCTTGTTGCCAAAGTCGATCGACAGTCACAAATTTGTAACCTTTATACAAAAGCAATGGAATTATTTTATCGGCAGAAGCTGCAACATCTTCGCCGCCGCAATAGCCATCGTGCAGTACAATAATCGATCCGTTTTCAGTTTGCTGCACGACGCGACTAATAACTTTCCTAACCCCCGGCCGCACCCAATCTTCCGGGACGACGCTCCACATTACGGGGCGATATTCCCACTGTTGCAATAACTCTAATGTTCGCGGCGTAAAAATGCCGTTGGGCGGGCGCACGTCCAGGATTAATTTTGGGTCTAAATCGCAAGCTTTGGCAATTGCTTTTTGCGTGTCTTCTAAACTTTGTTTGAGTTCGTGGGTTTTGAGTTTGGGAAACGATATATGCTGGTAGCCGTGGAGACCGATCCAGTGTCCGCGATCGTACACTTCCTTAGCCGTTTCAGGATGCCTGTCCACGCAAAATCCCAGCCAGAAAAAACTAGCTTTGATGTCGTATTTATCTAAAACTTTTAACAGTTGAGGTGTGTGCTGGCGGTGCGGCCCGTCGTCAACTGTTAGGGCTATTTCTCGGCTGTTGATATCTCCCGTCCACAGACATCTGGGAAAAGCAGATTTGAGAATGGGATGAACGACAGGAAACAGGGGTGCTAGTGGCATGGATTAACCTTGTTAAATGCGATCGGGTAGAAATGAAGCTGCGTTACAATAGAATAAAGTTAACTCAATCTAGGTAAATATGACAACTGCCGTTGATATTGGAGCGCTAATTGTCCGCACTCCTGGAACCTGCGGCGGCCGCGAATTGCAGGAACTAGAATTACGGTAGAGAACATTGTTATTGATTTTAATGCGGGATGGACTCCTGAAGTAATTGTTCAAAAGAGAACGCACTTGAATTTAGCACAAGTTTATGCAGCCTTAGCTTACTATTATGCGAACAAAAAACAGATTGATGCGGAAATAGCAGCAGAAAATGCTGAGTCGGAGCGCTTGGAAGCAGACTCTATGGCAGGTAAGCTATCGTGAGTAAGATTCGTTTATATCTTGATGAGGATATTCAGGAACAATCTCTAATCTTAGCTCTGCGAAATTCGGGTGTAGATGTGATAAGAACCTCGGAGGCTAACAGGCTGAGTTTTTCAGATGAAGAACCGCTCATTTGGGCAACCGAGCAAGGGCGAGTTGTTTACAGTTTTAATAGGATAGATTTCAGCCGTTTACACAATATCTGTATTGCAGAAGAGAGAAGTCAATCGATTGCGCGATTTTAGATTTTAGATTTTAGATTAAAGAATTGAAGCATTGACCCCACGGATAAATTCGGGGGTTCCTTTATCGGATACAGGTTTTTTATTTCTAGACGGATGAATCCGGGGGCTTGTATCCTGGATGCTTGATTGTCATACTGGAATCATTCTTGCACAACAGCAGCGGTACTCGGTGGGCGCACAGTTGCGGGGACTTTTGAATTTGATTGCTGCTAAGTCAGCAGAGGAAATGATCGACGCACTGGAGTATCTTGGAACTTATATAAGAGATGAATAAAAATATGAAATAAATTTGAGTGAGTGCCGAATATTTAATGGTTTAACTCCTTTGATATAGACTAAATCTAGCCACAGTCGATCGACCTCTATCTCAAGGTCGATGCGATCGCCCTGCGGTGTCCTATTATACTGAAAACCACCACAATTAATCGAAAAACCATCAAGGAGGAAAAATGACAGAGGAATACCTAGCCGAACGCACAGTTTCAGCCGTATTTAAGGAAGAAGAACAATTAGACGGCGTAATTCGGCGGTTGCTGGATCGCGGAGTTTCGCGCGACCACATCTCAGTCATGGGAAAAAACTTTCAATCTAAAACTAAAATTGCCGGCTTTATTACTAAAAAAGATGTGATATTAGGCGGTCTGCGAAGCGGGGCGATTTTTGGTTCCTTATTCGGTTCTTTTTTGGGTTTGCTAACAGGCGTCGGCGTGCTGTTTATTCCCTTTGTCGGTGCAGTAGTATCGGCGGGCCCGCTGGGTGCGGTACTTTTGGGTGCGGCTAGCGGCGCGATCGCAGGTTCGGCCGGTGCGGGTCTAGTTTCGGCTTTGGTCGCTTTGGGAATGCCCGAAGAGAAAGCAACTATCTATCAAACCCGCGTTGAAGCTGGCGAATTTCTCGTGATGGCAGAAGTTCCAGCAGATAAATCGGGCGAATTTCAACTCTTGCTAGAAAGTGCAGGTGGCGAAGAAATTTCAGTTAGCGAGATGACCCTGCCGCGCGCCGTTAAAGGTCGCTGCAACAGTCCGGCAGATTTGTCTCCAGAAGTGCGATCGCACCTGTCGGAAGCTGCTCAAAAAACCTTTATGGAATCCTACAACGCCGCATTTGACGAAACCAACGACTCGATACAAGCCGAACACACCGCTTGGAACACCATTCACCAGCAGTATGAAGAAGATGAAAACGGCGTTTGGACTAAGCCTTTAGCCAAAGTCTAGTCTTTCAATTGCAGCAAACTAATAAAAAATACAATCAAGCCTCTAGAACTGCGGTTCTGGAGGCTTTGACGATTTTAGATTTTAGATTTTAGATTTGAAGATGGTGCAAAATTTAATTCGTAAAGACTTGGTAATTATCGAAAGTCTCATTACTTTTTGAAAGTGGTATTGCATTAGGTTGCGTTGTCAAGTACAATCTATAGGCTTACAATATAAAATTGAGTTAAGCAAATGCAAAAATACGTTTGTACAGTTTGCAATTACGTCTACGATCCAGCAGAAGGCGACCCCGACGGAGGCATAGCTCCCGGTACTGCCTTTGAAGATATCCCCGACGATTGGATTTGTCCCACTTGCGGGGCGGCAAAATCCGATTTTGAACCAGAATAAGCGAGAAAAAATTTGTCCGATCGAATCCTCAAAATTACAGTCATCGGCGGCGGTGCAGCGGGTTTTTTTAGTGCAATTACCTGTGCCAAAACCTACCCGCAGGCCCGCGTCACTTTACTAGAAGCTGGCCGGCAACTCCTGGCAAAAGTTCGCATCTCTGGCGGCGGGCGCTGCAATGTGACTCACGCTTGTTTTGACCCCGGTGTTTTAGTGCAGAATTACCCCAGAGGTGGAAAAGCTCTGCGCGGTGCTTTTACTCGATTTCAACCCCGCGATACTGTAGAATGGTTTGCCGGTCACGGTGTGAAGTTGAAAACAGAAGAAGACGGGCGAATGTTTCCGACCACCGACGATTCGGGGACAATTGTTAACTGTTTGATCCGGGCTGCTGAGGATGCAGGCGTGAAAATTCGCACCGGCGATGCAGTCGTTTCACTAAAGAAATTAACGGGCAACACGGCAGAGGACGAACAGGGGGACACCGCCCCTAGGTTTGAAATTGAGTTGAAGTCGGGGGAGAGATTTAAGTGCGATCGCATTCTTCTGGCTACAGGCAGCAATCCGTCGGGTTATAAGTGGGCAAAAGAGTTAGGTAATACTGTAGAACAGCCCGTTCCTTCTCTATTTACTTTTAATATTTCCGACAGCAGAATCAAAGATTTAGCAGGAATTTCTGTTCCTAATGTTAAGGTGAAATTGCCGGGAGCTAAATTAGAACAAAGCGGGCCTTTGCTAATTACTCACTGGGGTTTAAGCGGGCCTGCTGTACTCAAACTTTCAGCTTGGGGTGCGAGATTTTTGCACGATCGCCATTACAAAACATCTGTGCTGATTAATTGGCTTCCCCAGTACAATGCGGAAGTTTTGCGGCAGCAACTGCTAGCGGTTAAGTCGCAGTTGTCGCACCGATTGATTGTTTCTAGCTGTCCGTTTCCGGTGCCGCGCCGCCTCTGGGAACGCTTGACAAGTTCGATCGGCATTGACGAACAAAAACGCTGGGCCGACTTATCTAACAAAACCCTCGATCGCCTCCTGCAAGAACTCGTTCAAGGCGAATATCAGATTGCCGGAAAAGGCGCATTTAAAGAAGAATTCGTCACCTGCGGCGGTGTCAACCTCAAAGAAGTCGATTTTAAGACAATGGAAAGCCGCCGCTGTCCCGGACTTTTCTTTGCGGGCGAAATCTTGGATATCGACGGCGTGACGGGCGGTTTCAACTTCCAAAGTGCTTGGACTACAGCGTGGTTGGCCGGAAACGCGATCGGCAAACCATCCGATTTTAGATTTTAGATTTGAGATTTTAGATTGGGGAATATTTGCTGTGTAAAGGTTTGGGACTTGCGATCGCGCCTTCTGCTTGCCTGTATTAAATTTTGTGTTATTTTTGAATTAAGAGGCACAAAATGTGAATGCAGTTGAGCCTGTAGAAGAAATTCGCAGTTTTGCCTCCTTCAACATCGGGGTCAAACACATGAAAAACTTTAAGCTGAAAACCCTAAAATTCCCGAACCACACTGACAGCCATTTTGACTCACCTTTCATCGAAAAAAATGGCTTGCTGGAACTCAACCCCAAATTTATCACTCCCGAATTTTTAACAGCCTGGACGTTTGAAACACACCTGTACGACGAACAAGTTGCGATCGACCACTTTGTCATCACATTTCCCAGCCGAACCGAACTCGAAAACTACGCCGAATCTTTTTACCCCTTCGGTGCCACAACAGTCGAAGGCCCAGACTTATTCCCGCTCAACTTTTGTGCGGAAAACATTAATGTTCCCTCCGACTTGTGGCTGCATTTAATGACCTTATTAATGCCAGCCGGTGGGTTAGTAGTATTAGATGCCCCCCACGCACCGGGCGACCAAACAGACCGCTTCCAGCAAGCAAGAGGATTAGAAGCAGTTCACCACGTCGCGATTCGAGTTGAAAACGTGCAGAAGGCTGCTAAAATATGGCAAAATAAAAACTTTAAACCGCTATCAGAGCATCCTCTAAACTCCGGCTCATTAACCCAGTGGTTTGTGCAAAACCCCGCCGGACAAATTCTCGAATTAATAGAACGTCGCCCCGGCAACAACGCCACCTTTGACTGCAAAAACATCGCAGGTTTGCGCCTGAGTGAAATTGCAGTTGAGTAGGGCAGGCAAGATGCCTGCCCCACAATTAGCAATTACCCATTCCCTTACAAAATAAAATATATGGTTGCAATAAAAATCCCAAAAGTCACTTTTCAACCCCCAACATTCAACTCAATTGAAGAAGAACGCCGCCACCGCAAACAGCGTTTAGCCGCCGCATTCCGATTATTTGCCCGCTTCGGATTCAGCGAAGGAATTGCCGGACACATCACCGTCCGCGACCCCGAACACCTAGACCATTTCTGGGTCAATTCTTTTGGAATGCACTTTAGTTTAATTCGAGTCAGCGACCTAATTTTAGTCAACCACAAAGGCGAAGTTGTTGAAGGAAATAAACCCGTAAACGAAGCAGCATTTGCCATTCATTCCCAAGTGCACAGCGCCCGCCCCGACGTAATCGCAGCAGCCCACGCTCATTCTCCCTACGGCAAAAGTTGGTCGAGTTTGGGTCGCCTGCTTGACCCGCTGACGCAAGATGCTTGTTCTTTTTATGAAGACCAAGCTTTATTTGACGATTACACCGGAGTTGTTTTGGAAATCGAAGAAGCTAAACGCATCGCCAAAACTTTAGGTGAGAAAAAAGCCATTATCTTACAAAATCACGGACTGTTAACAGTAGGTCAAACAGTAGATGAAGCGGCTTGGTGGTTTATTGCAATGGAACGTTCTTGTCAAGCGCAGTTAATGGCCGAAGCAGCGGGAAAACCAATTCTCATCAAGCCAGAATGTGCCCGTTTGACACAGCAGCAAGTAGGGTCTCACCGCATGGGATGGTTTAGCTTTCAACCGCTTTACGACATGATAGTGCGCCGGGAACCCGACCTATTAGATTAGCACATGATATCTGTAGGGAAACGGCACTGCCGTGTCCTTACTGCTGCTGCGCTGACACCGATTCCAACCAAGCTATCAAATCCTCTTGACTGGTAAAATCTAACAAAATTTCTCCTAAATCCTGTAATTGTTCGAGAGATAACTGCCGAATGCGAGTTTTAGTTTCTGGCGGGATTTCACCAGTGCGCCGCGCGAGTAGACGGAGAATTAATGCTGTTTGCCCCTCAATTATGCCTTCTTGGCGACCTTCTTGCATCCCCTTAATAACAGCACCGCGCTGGTCTTCAAAAAACATTTCCCGCTTTTCCAATTCCTCTAATTCCTTAAGGGTTAAATTACTTCGGCTGGCGATGGAAAAAGCTGTTTTAATTTCGGGGATTGATGCAAATTTTTCGGGAATTTCATCTAATTGGGGAGCATTTTTGATAAAGTAAATCCAGCTTTGAATTAGATTTTCGATTTGTTCCAGTTCTTTGTTAAATTTGGGCAGTTCGACAAATACTAATTCGATTTCTCTGTTATAATACTCGAAGTTTTCTTGGAGTTCTTTAAATACAAAATGGGTGAGAAATTTTTCTGTATTTTCAAACAGAATAAAATCTGTAATTGTTAAAGCAATCAGAGGATTTAATTTCGAGTATCCTTCCCTGGGTTTGAGTTGAGTTGCGTAGGTTTTGGCGGCATTGTAAACTACCCGTTTAGTAAAAGCTTCTACATTTATTACCTGCATTTCGATAATCACAGTTTTGTTGCCTGTAATTTTGGCTTTAACATCCAGGTAAGTGTCTTTTAATCCAGTAACACTTGGCGCGGCGTAAGGGTCAATAATTTCTAAGTCTTCAATGGTTGGCTGCGCGTCATAGAGCATAGCATTTAGGAAGCTAATCAATATGTCTTTGCTCTGGGGGGAACCAAATATTTTTTTGAAACCAAAATCTGTTTTAGCACTAATGAAAGGCATAATGAGTAATGGGTAATTGGTAATGGGGGCGTTTAAATCACAAAAGTCCTTCCATTTCTAAATCTTCAATTATCTGCAATCCGCGCGGGTCGCCAACTCGCAAAAGTGAAGATTTAGCATCTTCCCTGACGCCCATATCTTCATCTTCTTCTAAAGCTTCAATCAGAGCGTCGATCGCCCCAGCGTACACTACATTATTCGGCAATTCCCGCGCCAGTTGCCCGATCGCCCAAGCGGCATTACTTCGCACAGCAGACACAGCATCTCCCCGCAGGGCTTGAATCAACGGCGGAATAGCAGTAATTACCACATAGTAACCAACTTTTGCCATTTGACCCAGAGAACTCGCCGCCCACAAACGCACCGCCGAAATATCAGTTTTCAGAGCATCAATTAAAGATGGCAAAGCGCGCTGATCGCTGCAATTTCCCAAGGCCCAAACTACCCCTTTGCGAACGTAACCGTTCCAATCGCGGTTAAGCTGAAGAATCAGCGGTTCCACAGCATCGGGACTCGGATTTCGCCCCAAAGCATAAGCCGCGCTCACTCGCACCAAGGGGCAACCGTCTCTCAATAAATTAATTAAATGCGAAATTGCTCGATCGTCCTGCAGTTCGCAAAAAGCCCGCGCCGCAATCATCCGGTGCTGAGGTTCCGGGGATTCGAGCAAAGGCAGCATTTCCTCGGGATCTGGCAGCGGGGGTTCGGATTCGTCAAATTGATCCAAAGGGCTTTCCAGTTCCGTGTCAGTATCAAGCGCGTTGGGGTAGTCGTTATTGTTCATAAAAAAACTTTACCGCACAGAGGATGCTCCTCAGCAACTCAGTCAGCAGTCAATAATTGTAGGGTGCGCGCGCAGTACCTTACTACTGAGATCTTGCACCATTGTCAGCAACAGGCTGTCCTGCCCGTTCCGCGAGAAAATTTATCTGTTGTGGAACAGGCGCAAAAGCCTTTTCATAAAAAGCTAATTGATAATGGTGCAACATATGACTTACTACAAACAAATACATCTGCTGTCACCTAATTTGGTAGCGATGAATTCAGTCCTCATAATTGCTGTCACCTAAGTTGGTAGTGAGGACTGAATTCCTCATAATTTGGATGAATCAGGACTAAAATCCTTACTACAAACGAATATCTCTGCTGTTACTTAAGTTGGTAGTGAGGAGTGAATTCCTCATAATTGGGATGAATCAGGACTTTAACCCTGATTCCCAACCAGTAGAATTTATATTTCAAAGGGATTTGAGCATTGAGAGGGAATGACTTTGATAGCCTAATTTTTGATAGAGATTCACCGCAGGCTGATTGCTCAGAAATACTTGCAAACCAATTTGCCGATCGCCCCTTTCCCGCGCCCAATTTTCAGCATGAATAACTAAAGCTGCACCGAGTCCCAGACGGCGATGTTCCGGTGCTACGTACAGCAAAAAAATGTGAGCGTAGCGTTCTCCGGTGGTTTGGTCGATCGCATTTCCCAACCACAAACATCCCACCACAGATTGGAGATTTTGGGCTTGAGATTGCGGATTGAGATACTGTTCGGGAAGCACCGGCAAAATTTCTGCCTCTTCCTGGCTGTTTTTCTGGCACTCTACCCACCAAACCGGCGTCTGGTTAGAAAAATACTGCTCGACAGTTTGAGCCAAATGTCCCAATTCCCCGTCCGGGTAAAGCTCTCGGTATGTCCGGTGCATAAACTTTACCAGTTTTGCCCGCGAATCGAGTCCCGATCCCGATCGCAGCCAGTAACCCGGTATCAGTTGAGCAGACATCAGCTCAGCGGACACCGAGAGCGGCATAATTTAGCCCCAAGAAAATTGGATTGACTGCTGCCGCTTGTTTTTGGGGGATCGCTTCCTCAATCGGTGCCGGGGCAGCCATGTCACCAGGCAAAAAGATGCGAGCGCTGACTGCTACCAGAGCCGCGAAAAATACTAATACCGCTATTAATGGAGCAATGTATTGACGAATGATAGCCATAACCGCAAAAACTTAATTCTTGAGTTGATCTTATCAAGTGTACCATACAAATCTTGTCAGCTATAATGGCTGCCATTGGACAATTAGCTCGAGAAGAGAGCGATCGCAAATACCAACAAACAGAAAATATAATATTATGAGTGCCTCGCCTGCTGTTTATGAAGCTCTGGCTAAATCTATTGTTTTTTTGAATCAAAAGCCTAGCGCGGCCAATGAAGTTTCGCGTTTCCTAGATACTAATGGCTACTATATCGATCGCATATTCGACGACCCAGAAACCAACTTTTATGCGATCGGGTTCGGTTCACTAGATCCCCAAAAACCGCCAGCCCTGGTATTTAAAGGTACAGATTTCATCGACGGCGACGCTATCTTTTCCGACTCCCGAGACATTGGTTTACCTGAATTTGAAAAGAACAAAGATAATCTCAAAAATTGGCTCGCAGAAATCGGTCAAAATACTGCTAAAAACCCCAACAAATTATTGCCCGATGTCATCGGACACAGTTGGGGCGGAGCAGTCGCTCAAATTGTAGCAACCGAATACACATCTCAGACCGGCGATATCTTTACTTTCAACTCTCCGGGAGTGTCAGCGAGTACATTCAACACTTTTCGGAGAAATCTCAGCAGGGCCGGCAACAAAAATGTCAATCACTACATTGTCAGCGGAGATTTCGTCACCTTGTTTGGCGAAGCATTTCTGCCGGGAAAAGTATTTATCCAAAGTTTTACAGACCCGAGTATTAATCCCTTAACTGTTTTGGCAAAACATCGAACAGAAAATTTGTTAACTGCTCCGCCAGTCGGTTTTTTGCAGAGGCAAATTTCTGTAGAACAATTAAATAGTCGCGAGTTTGCTTATAACAACGACTCAGATTTTAACGAGTTTATCGCTGCGATGAATTTGGCCCTGCCCAATGTGTCAGTAGCCATCAGAACCAGAGGAGGTGCAGAGAGTATCAGAACAGCACCAGAATTTTCTTTTGTGCAGTTAATCAGACAAATGCAATACGGCTTAGCTCCATTACAGCCGAATTATTTATCAGGGGACGATCGCAACAATACTGCTACTGGCGGCCCTGGAGAGGATACAGTTATCGGCAACCGCGGTAACGATACTCTCAGAGGCAATCGAGGTAATGACAGCATCACCGGTGGTGCTGGCGACGACTTCTTGTACGGCGGCAGAGATAACGATTATTTGGAGGGTGGCGACGGAAACGATTTGATTTCCGGCGAGTTTGGCAGCGATTTTTTAATTGGCGGTGCGGGGCGCGATCGCTTTGTATTGGAATCCGGCGGCGGAGCAGATGTGATTGTAGATTTTCGAGATAGTGAAGATTTAATTACACTGTCGCGGGGTCTAACTTTTCCTCAAATTAGAGTAACCCAAGGTGGTGACGGAGCTTTAATTACTATCCCGATTACTGGGGAGATTCTTGCTACTCTCAGAGGCGTAGTTGCCAGCGATATTACGCGGGTAGATTTTGTCTAGCTTGAGGGCGAGAAAAATTGGTGTTTTTGGTGGCGCGAAACCGGCCTGGGTTTTGTAGCTAGAGTGTTTTTTTGTATTAAAAAATCTCTCCAAAATTTGCCATTAAAAAAACACTAAAAATGACCAATTAATATGGTTGATAACCGGAGTTTACAGTAAAATTAATTAAGTAGCTTAAACACTAATTCCCAATCTAACGACAGGAAATAAAAAAATATGCCCTCCTCCCCCGCCGCTTACGAAACTATAGCCAAGCAACTTGCTTACATAGATGGCCAGCCCCAGTTTCAAACTGTAGTTCAAACAGGTTTGACCGCTGCTGGCTACCAAATCGATCGCACCTTTGACGATCCCGGAACTGGATTGCACGCGATCGGCTTAATTTCCACCACCCCAGACAAACCGCCTGTTTTGGTATTTCGTGGCACTGACTCGCCCGTAGACGATATTGCCAACGCAGACCCGCGCGGCGCCGGTTTCAACCAATTTGAAGCCAACAAACAAGCATTAGGAAATTGGCTCACACAAATCAGTCAAGATACAGCAAAAAACCCCCGCCGCTTGCCACCAGACCTTCTCGGACACAGCTTGGGCGGCGCCATAACGCAACTAGCCGCCACCGAATTTACATCTACTATCGGAGATGTTGTCACCTTCAATTCTCCCGGAGTCGATCAGAGTACAGTCAATACATTCAAGCAAAAAGCCGGGGCCGGAAAAAATGTAACTCACTACATAGTTAGCGGCGATTTTGTGAGTTTGGGAGGAGAAGCTTTTCTCCCCGGAAAAGTAGTTCTTCAAACATTTACTAACCCGATTATCAACCCACTACTTGTCTTGGACAAGCACACCCAAAGCGGTTTGTTAACTGCTCCTCCTCCCGGCTTAACTCAGGCAGAAATCTCTGTAGACCAGTTGAACCGCCCGGATTTCACTTTCACCGATTCAGATTATTTAGAACTGTTAGCTGGCTTAGACTTTGCACTGCCCTCCTTGGCAACATCGCTGGAATCGCGCAGCAGTTTAGAACAATTAAGAACCGCTCCGGGAAGCTCCTTTTTAGCAAACATTGCAGCAATGAAAACTGCTCTCGATCTGTCCCAAATTAATAATTTAGCAGGCGACAATGCCAACAACACAGCATCGGGTTTTGCAGGCGACGATATTATCACTGGCAACGGCGGAAACGACACTCTCAGCGGCAATAAAGGCAACGATATTATCAGCGGTGGCGCCGGCAACGACCAGTTATTCGGCGGCAAAGGGGATGACAATTTGAACGGGGGAGACGGGGACGATACGCTCATTGGCGGAGCAGGTTCAGATCTCTTAATTAGTGGCGCTGGACGCGACATATTTGTGTTAGGCGTTGGCGGTACAGATACACTTATAGACTTTCAAAAGGGTCAAGATTTAATTGGTTTGAGCCGAGGTTTGAGCTTCAACCAATTGAGAGTTACTCCAGGGGATTTTATAACGACGATTGAAATTGCCAGTAACGGCGAAGTTCTTGCCAGTATTCCCGGCCTTTCAAGTAGTCCCCTAACAGCTAGTGACTTTATTTCAATTTAGTTGGCGGCTGGCCATACAGATATTCGGTAGGGACACAACAATGTTGTGTCCTTATTTTATCTTCTGAACGCAAGCGCACAGAATGTATACTCATTTCATGATGAAAAACATCAATATTCCTGTAGGGAGGGGTTGACCGAAATCTCCAAAAGTAGTGCAGACATTGGTAAACCCGCCCCGGCCGGGTCTTATAATTATAGTGACTGGACTTGATATTAATCGAAATCGTCCAGTCCAGGCCTCGGCATGGATGCTAATTTTTTCTCATCTTCTAGGGGCAGAAAGAAAATGGTCAGCATACCGGGAATCACAGCCAGCGCGCTCATCAAAAAATAATTTTGATAGCCGAGACTCGCCTGCAAGTAGCCGCTGAAAACGCCCGGAATTAGCACTCCTGCGGCCATAAAAGCCGTTGTAATTGCATAGTGAGATGCTTCGTATTCAGGGCGGACAGTCCGCATCAAGAACACTGTATAGGCAGCTACGCCAAGTCCGTAAGTAAATTGCTCGATCGAGTTTACAGCATAAGCCCATTCAATCCCCGGTTGATTGATTGCCAACAGCCAATACAGCACGTTAGTCGAATTTTGCAGAATAGCCGTCGGCCACATCCATTTTTTCAATCCTTGTTTCGCAATCAAATAACCGCCAAGCAACCCTCCAATTAAGAGAAACATTACCCCTAAAGTACCGGATAATAAGCCCATATCCGACGTAGAAACTGCTAATCCTCCTTTCTCAACTTTATCCATTAAAAATGGAGGAGCCATTTTAAACGTCAAGGCATCTCCCAAGCGAAAAATCAAGACGTAAGCCACAATCCAACCTATTTTATCTTGCTGAAAATAGGTTTTGAATGCTTCGATAAAGCTGGTTGTTTGTTGAGGGGTGTCGGATTCCAGAGCGTAATTTCGAGGATAGGGAAGATACCACCGCTGAAAGAGATATATCAGCACAAACATAATCGCACAAATACCAAAGGCTGTCGCCCATCCGTAGTTAAGCGCAGACACGCTAAAATCCGAACCGAAAAGTGACAGCGGAATGTTTTGATATGTTTTGGTGTCGCCTGTATTTCCGGTGACTAAATGCTGTTCGGCCAGTTTCCCGGCTAAGAACACCAATACACCGCTACCCGCAATGACAGCACCTCTATAAGCCGTGTTCCGAACCCCGACAAACAAGGCTTGCTGGTCTTTATTGAGAGTGTTTAAATAAAATCCGTCAATGGCGATGTCGTGAGTAGCTGACACAAAGGCGATCGCCGTAAAGATAACAAGCGATATAATAATCGGTGCCGGCGTTAATACGCCAAAAGCTAGGAAAGCAAACAGAAAAGCACAAATGATTTCGGTTGTTAAAATCCATTTGCGTTTGGTGGAATACAAATCAACAACTGGCCCCCACAAACCTTTTAAAACCCAAGGAAAAGACAAAAGACTTGTCAATCCGATAATCTCGTTGCTGGTTCCCATACCTTTCAAAAAAATCACCGACATTAAATTAACGACGGTGTAAGGGAGACCTTGAGCGAAATACAATACTGATACCCACAATCCAGCGTTTTGCTTTTTTTCCATTGCAGAGATATTTTGCCTAGTTACTTATCTAATTTACTGAGTGCGATCGACAATTCCGGTCAATTAAACCGCTTGCATCACAGTATATGTCATTCCGATGCCAGCGGCCGCCATATAAATAGTGCATTTTACCATCATTCAGACTCACAAATATTTTCATTTTTGGAATAACCCTGCAAAAAATTTTCTCCGTTCAAATAAAGGAGGTA
The DNA here is from genome assembly GCF_036704885.1 of Microcoleus sp. F4-D5. Classification (NCBI taxonomy): domain Bacteria; kingdom Bacillati; phylum Cyanobacteriota; class Cyanophyceae; order Oscillatoriales; family Microcoleaceae; genus Microcoleus; species Microcoleus sp. F4-D5. Next base: position 110,427 of record NZ_JAUBSX010000002.1, read on the forward strand.
AGCCCGAACATTCTTTTCCCAGTCAGAAGTGTCATAAGTTTGCAGCAGTTCCAAAGCACTTTCTTCTATCTGATATGCAGTTTGTGGACTCTTCACCGGACGTTCGGGACTGTCAGGATTAACAACAATTAAACCTGCATCGAGAAACTGATGCACAGTCTGGCGGCGCACAGTTTCCCGCGTATTTGGTGCATACTTTTTACCGTATTGCTGAGCCATAAATTCCATAATTGGTGTGATTCCCAGAAGTGGAGATTTTGCCAATTCCCAAGCATCCTTTGGCTTGAGGTCAAGCAAAGCCAGAAGAGTTAAGGCTGAACGTTCGTTAAGCTGACCTTTTGGAAAACCCAACGCTGCAAGTATTTCTAGAGATTCATCAATACGGTTCTTGATTGTCATCGGACTATTTTCTAACGGATTTGTTGCGTTCAGCAGTTGTCTCTCGACAAGTCTATCGAGCTCCCGCTGTGTAGGAAATATGTCTCCAATTTCACTACCAAGTAAAAGTAATTGCTCTACATTAGGATACTTCAAATTGCGTAAATCCGTAGCATTAACTTGAGTGTGTCCGTTGAACAGTCGAAAAAACGCATCTACCAAGCTCGAATTTAGATAAACTGCCAATCCCCGCGCCAGGGTGAGGTCTAATCCGCGTCCCTGTTGGTGAAAGTAATTCAAATGGTTCTCAAAACCCAGGCTAGAACTATTAATTTTAGTGGCATCCCAGACAACTGCAACAATTCGCTTTTTCTCTTCCTTTGACGAGAAGCGCTTGCTCAAAACATAATGTTCGTTAGGTACGAGAAGTACAGCAGTTTTTTCCGTGACAGCTAAAGCTTGATGCTTTCTCGTTGCGGTGGGATATTCAACACAGCCAGCCGAGAAGTGTGCGGGATAAATCAGCGGGACTGTACCGTTCTCAGGTTTTAGCCGCAAGTCACAGCGAACACGAAAATCTACAACTTTTCCCGTGGAAACTGTTAAGCCTAATTCCTCTAGGGTGCAAGTAAATTGAGCCATTTGCTCGACTACTTTCTGGCTGACAGAATCCGGTAAAATCCGAATAAATTGCTCGGAATCTTGGGGATTAATTAGGGCGGTATAGGGCAGTTGGTGAGACAAAACCAGGTCCTCGCCCGCGCTGCTGCTTGAGGTAATTAGTACAGTATCTGGCTGTTCTATTTGTTTGGTGGCGCGCACAATAATAGTTTCTTGCAGCACCGCATCATCGCGAAATGGCAACTGTCGGGATTCAAAGATATGTACTTGACGTAAAGCCATCATTTGAAGGAATACTTTGCGGAAATCTCGAAAGTATAAACCGTTGCAAAAGCTGCGGGGAGTAATCGACACTAATTCACCGTTTGGTTTGAGCAGGTGAGCGGCAGCAACTGTGAAGCCAGCGTAGAGATTGCTGGTTTCTAGTCCTATAGAACGCAGCAAGGTTCGGGCTTGGGATTTAGCGTCTATCTTGGCATAGGGAGGATTGATAATTGCATGGGTAAATTCCCGTTTTACTGGTTGTGTAAATAGATTGGGCTGCAACATATCGGCGCTGTCTTGAATAAAATCAATTTCGCGAATCTCACAGGTAAAAGATATCCCAAAATGCTGACATTCAATACTGCACAATTCTAAAGTTTGCTTGAGGTATTCAATCAAAATAAGGTCAATTTCATAAGCTGTAACGTGCAGGCTACGCGGTTTGTTTGGGCGCTGACAAAGCTCGCAAACAACGGCTGCCAACAGCGAACCAATTCCTGCACCGGCATCTAAAAGCGATATATCGGGACAGTTAAATTCAAACATTCCCGCCATCAAACTTGCGACTGAGGAAGGTGTTAAAAATTGTCCCTTTTCTCCTCTCTGGCTTTGCTGCAACTTTCGGGTTGCTTCTTGGCGCCAGCCATCTACTCGATCGAGTAAATTGCTTGCAGTTGAGTAGCTGTTACCCGGAAGGGCTAGCGTTTGAAAGTGCGGTGCTATCATTTGTTTAAAAAGTGCGTGAAGCGCAGCTATCCCGTAGGGAATCGCCAGTTCAGTTTATTTTCGCAAAAATAGGAATCTATACGCTATCATAGTACCAGTTTACTCTCTTCCCATAACAGCAAAGGGCAGCCATGAGTCAAGAAAGTTTTACATTCCTCCTTGATAGCGAAAAAAAAGAGGCGCTGAAGGCGATCGCCAATGTCACGGATCGGGATTTAACTTATGTTTTGAACGAAGCGATCGCTTCTTACCTGGACATCTATCAATGGCTGCTTGATGAGATTAATAAAGGCATTGCCGAGGCGGAAGCTGGAGACTTTGCCAGCGATGATGAAGTCCAAGCAGTTTTTGTCAAATTAACCAATGAAAATTAAGTAGCTGCGACAAGCTTTGCGAAATCTAGAACAGGCTCACGCATATATTGTTAAAGACGATCCAGAGGCAGCAAGGCAATTAATTTTAAGGTTCAGAGTGCTGTAGGTCAACTCGCCGAGTTTCCTTTTATGGGTAGAGTTGGTCGCCCAGAAGCTACTAGAGAACTTGTCATTTCCAATACCTCTTATCTCATCATCTATCGAGTAAAAGAAGAAAGCGTAGAAATTCTGCGTATCCTTCACAGTTCAAGAAAGTATCCAGAAAATTAGGTGATGTTGCCGATCGCAATTCTGGGGGCAACAAGTCTACTCGATCGAGTAAATTGCTGGCAGTTGAGTAGCTGTTACCCGGAAGGGCTAGCGTTTGAAAGTGCGGTACTATCATTTGTTCAAAAAGTGCGTGAAGCGCAGCTATCCCGTAGGGAATCGCCTGTTCAGTGTATTTTCGCCCAAAATTTCACCGATGTGCGAAAATGTCAAGCGGGCGCGAAAATCTACAACTTTCCCGGTGGAAACTATCAGGAGGTAGCTGACGATGACAAAAACTCAAACCAAGCGTTTTCCGCGCAGCCTTGACTTATTTTGCGGCATGGGAGGGTTAACTCTGGGTTTTAAACGTGCTGGCATCCAAAGCATCGGCGGCATAGATTACTGTCAAAATGCCAAACAAACTTTTGAACGCAACCTATCTCCACTTCCGTGTCTGGTATCTGACTTAACCCAGACAACCGTTTCCGAAATAGAGGAATTCTTTAAAATTTCGGCAGCAGAAATCGACATTATTACGGGGGGAGCACCGTGCCAAGGATTCAGCACTGTTGGCAAGCGAGAGATAACAGATCCTCGCAATTCTTTATGGCGCAATTTTCGCGACTTGGTGGCTGAAATTCGTCCTGCTTATGTCATTATCGAGAATGTTGAAGGAATGCTGGTAATGCAGGGAGGCAAAGTGCGCGATTCAGTCATCGCTAGCTTTGCTGATATCGGCTATCACATGAAATGTCGCCTTTTAAAGGCGGCTGATTACGGCGTACCCCAACTGCGAAAACGTGCTTTTTTTATAGGTTGGCTTGATGGATTGCTGCCGCCTGAGTTTCCAGTGCCAATTTCTCACTATTATGTGACTGTAGCTGATGCAATTTCAGATCTACCGCCATTAAATGCTGGAGAAATATGTAAATCTTACCAGAGTATGCCACAAACTGACTATCAAATAGCTAGGCGCAAGACCGCCAACATACTGCTACATCACGAGGCTGCCAATCATTCACAAAAGTTAATTGAAATTCTGAAGTATATCCCAGATGGTGGAAACCGAAAGTCTATTCCCGATCGCCTTCAACCAGCCAGCGGTTTTCACAATAGCTATGCTCGACTAGCTAGTAATAAACCAGCTATTGCTGTAACATCTAACATGAGAAAACCTTCGTCTGCACGAGCCACTCATCCTAGTCAGCATCGAGGATTGACTGTCCGCGAAGGATTGAGGCTGCAATCTTTTGATGATGATTTTGAGGTTATTGGTTCGAGAACATCACAGTACCTTCAAGTCGGAAATGCCGTACCGCCACTACTAGGATTGGCGGTAGGAAAGGAAGTTGTCAAGGCTTATCAAAGCCACTCAGATGATGAAATTTTTAGAGCCAGAGCGCAAAAAGTAAAGTCGCTCAATGCAGAATTAAAGTTTCCCATTCAGCTTGCTCTTGAAATCATAGTTTAACTTTGATAATAAGTAAGAGAGTTGTGTCCGGGATCTCGCTCGCCGATAAATGCCAGTAGCCTGGCAACAGCACTAGGATTCTGTTCAACGTGAGCAAGATAGTGAAGCATTTCATGCACTGCAGCATCCTGCTTTTGCCAATCCCAGATCCTCACGGATCTAATTAGCTCGTCTTGTGCGAACGGAATGATGCCGTCGTCGCTAAGTAGAGAACGCGCTTCGCTGTTTATGGAAAGTACAAAAGCCACGCCAAGAATTTGATTGCCTGTTACTTGTTTCTGGAAACTTCCCAATTGTTGCTTGAGGTTTTTAAGCGAAATGTGGCAGTCTTTTACTTCTATTGATATTTCTAGATCCAGACCGTAATAACAGTCAATATCTCCAAAACGGCGCTGTCTGGACGACCCTGTTCGTACCTTATCAACGACAAAGCTGAGATGAGGCCGATCGGCTTTGAAATAACCGCAAGCAATGGCTTGAAAAACTAAACCCCCATTCTCATCTGGAGCGCTGCGCGGGTAATTGTTTATTATCTCTGGAAATAAACGAACTCGTAACGATTCTCTAGTAACAAATATGTTCTTTTGCAATCGTTCAAGACCAAAATCAATAAGTTTTTGGCAGAGTTGAAAGCGTCCCGACTCGGACAGACGAAAACAGAGAATCAGCAGGTCTTGAAACTTTTGCCATTGACCTGTATTGTAAACATAAGCACTGGGATATTTAGAACGATTTAGACTGTGAAAAAATTGAACAATTGACTCTTCTATACGTCGGATACCTACTTGAGTAGATTGAGCAAATTTTAAAGTTAGTGTATTTGCCTGTTGTTCTCCCCGTTCAGTGACAACTTGATAACGTTTAAATAATTCTTCAATTGTAAGCTGCTCTCTTAATTCTTTGGCAGAGTCATCAACATTAGATAGACGCTGTGCGACGATCGCAAAATCAAGGGCAAGACCGAGGATATACTTCATCCGGGTAAATCGGCTACCTACGTATTCCAATACCTGTTGGATTATTATCTGTTCGCTATTTGCTACTTCGTCAGGCTCAAAGCCAGTCCCAAAGTGTGGCGAAAGAAGTTCTTGAATTGCTTCTATCTCACTATCAGTGCGTTCGTACATTGAAAAAATAGAGCGATCGTATACAAAATACCAGAGTTCAGTATAAGCGATCGCTATTCCACAACACAGCTTGGCCCCATAAGTTGCTTTAACTCAAAGATGTGCGAAAATGTCAAGCGGACTCTCAAACCAAAAGCCCGTAAAGGACTGTTAAACGCTCTCTCACACACTTCTCATGCGAAAGACCAAAACATTCTTTTTGTCAAGCTTGTTCCTGATCGGCTTAACAATTAGTTTTCTGCTGACTCCGGGCTGGTTCTCCAATTTCCCATCCCGCGCGATCCTCTTCGAGGGCTTCGCTAACGCCACTATGCCCCCACAAACCCAAACCGCCGAATTTCGCGCCTTCTGGGTGGACGCCTTCAACCCCGGCTTCAAAACGCCTCAAGAAGTCACAAAATTGATCGCAGACGCGCAGCGGGCAAATGCCAACGCGATCGTCGCCCAAGTCCGCCGCCGCGGCGATGCCTTTTACACGAGTGCGATCGAACCCCGCACCCTCGATCCCAACGTTCCCCCCGGTTTCGATCCCCTGCAAGATTTGATTGACAAAGCCCACGCCGCAGGCATTGAAGTACACGCTTGGATGGTGACGCTGCCGGTGGTTTCGGGCACCAAACTTCCCGCCGGTCACGTTTGGCAACAACACGGGCCTTCTGCCCCAGGAAACGACAATTGGGCGATGCTGACTTACGGTGGGGAAGCCCAAGGCTATCTCGATCCCGGCCATCCAGACGCCGTAGATTATACTGTTTCCGTCTATTTGGACTTGCTGAAGCGCTACGATGTGGACGGCGTACAGTTGGATTACGTGCGCTACGGCGCGCCGACTTGGGGCTACAATCCGACTGCGATCGCCCGTTTCAACCAGCAAACAGGTCGATCGGGCAAACCCGCACCCACCGATCCCGCCTGGATGCAGTGGCGGCGCGATCAGGTAACAAATTTAGTGCGGAAGCTTTATGTAGAAAGCCTTGCGATTAAACCGCGCGTTAAAATTACCGCCGCCACGATCGCCTGGGGAGACGGCCCGACAAACGATGCAGGGTGGTATCAAACGCAGCCTTACAAAGAAGTATTGCAAGATTGGCGCGCTTGGCTGGAAGAAGGGATCTTAGACATGGCGATGCCGATGACTTACCAGCGCGAGTACAAACGATCGCAAAAACTCGCTTATGACCGCTGGATCGAGTACGCTAAAGACCACCAGTACAACCGCCAAATTGCGATCGGCCCCGGCAATTACCTCAACTACATCGAAGATACTCTAGGCCAGATTCGCCGCGCCGAACAGCCGTCTGCGAAAGGAAATCACGTCGCAGGTACGGTTCTCTATTCCTACGCTAGCAGCAACGTGTACACGAATGTGGAACTGCGATCGGGCGGTAGCGGTGATTTGCCCCGCCAGCCTTGGAAATACGTTCCCCAAAGCAACGATTTGTTTTACACCGCGCTTTCTGTGCCGAGTCAATACGTTGATGCTGCGACGGGCAAAACCTATGAAACTCAGCCTGTGTGGGCGACAGCAGCAGCCGTTCCCGATATGCCTTGGAAGTCGCGGCCGACTGCAGGTGCGATCGCCGGAAATTTGCAGCAGTGCGCTCAAACTTGCGACGGTGCCAGCTTGACATTGCAGTCGATCGATGCTGCTGCCCAGGTGCGTCAACTGCGCGCGGATGGTAAAGGATGGTTTGGGGCGATCGAGCTTTCTCCGGGAACTTATCAGTTAAAGGTTGATGGCAGTCAGATTCAACAAACTGTTAATGTTGTCGCAGGTGAAGTCACAAAAGTGAATTTCGGAGCCTCTTAATATCTTTTTAGGGTGCGCTGAGGTGCGCTATTGCGATCGACTTACAGCGTATCCCGGGTTTATAGAACCCATTTAGGATCTTTTTGTTGTCTCACAAGCTTTTGAGGTATCTAGGTTGTATCTGGTTTGATGCCTGTTAGCTTAAAGTCCTGACTCTGGTATTAAATCCTCTGGTAAAACTGTCCCCTCAAAACCATATAGTTCGCTCGAAAAGATACCAAATGGGTTCTATAAAGTTTCTAAGATTTCTGACTTAGGGAATCTTACTTTTGCGAGTGAAGCATACTTATCTGCTTCAGAGCGATAGCCAGCCGCACAAGCTACGACGGTAGTCAAGCCTTTTGCAGAAAGACCCAACAGGCGATCGTAATTGACAGGTTCAATTCCTTCCATTGGACAGGTGTCCACACCAAGCAATGCAGCACTGGTCATAAAGTTGCCCAGTGCAATATAAGTTTGGTGCGTTGACCATTGATTGATATTAAAACTGCGGGCACCATCCACCAAGTCACTGACGATTATATTCCGATATCCTGCCATTGCCTCTACAGTCCCGCCCCGCAGCTCGACAGTGCGGGCAACAAAGCGATCGACATCCTCGGCAGTGAGATTCTTTTTAATCGCGAACACGACATAATGAGAGCAATCAGTAACCTGTGACTGATTCCAGGAGAGGGGCTTGAGCTGTTCTTTAAGTTCCGAGCTGGTGATAATCAGAAATTTCCAAGGTTGAAGCCCATAAGAAGATGGTGTTAACACTAACGCATCTTCTAAAGCTGTCCAGATTTCTGGAGCAATTTTTTTGGCTGGATCGAACTGTTTGGTGGCATATCGCCATTTGAGATTTTCGAGTAAGTCTGTCGGAGTGATATGATTCATTTCTTTTACTTAAGAGATTGCAATTAATTATGGTTGAAACGGATAATTACAGGCTGTTTGCAAATAATCCTGGTTCAAATGAAATGATAGCGGAAGCGGTCTGCAAAAAGTAGCGAGCAGGTCGATTTTATCGCCCGACCGACTAATTTTTAGCTAATTCCTAATCGCTTTCTAGAATGCTTGCTAGCAAAGCTTGCTGAGCGTGCATCCGATTTTCTGCTTGATCCCAAACGCGCGATTGACTGCCCTCAATCACTGCATCGGTAATCTCTTCATCTCGGTGTGCGGGCAAACAGTGCAATACAATTGCATTCTTATCTGCTAACTTCAGCAATTGTTCATTTACTTGATAGGGTTCAAACAAAGGAATCCTGATTTTTGCTTCCTCTTCCTGTCCCATACTCGCCCAAACATCAGTATAAATCACTTGAGCATTCTTAGCTGCAGCTTCCGGATCGGCAGTCACAGTAACTTCTGTTTTTCCCTTAGCAATATTCTTAGCTTTTTCCACTATCTCAGCATTCGGCTGGAAATCTTGAGGGCAAGCTATTCTGACATTCATTCCCGTCATTGCACAGCCCAACATCAGCGAATTAGCCATATTGTTGCCATCGCCCAAATAAGTCAAAGTCACCCCTTTCAACTTGCCAAAACACTCTTTTACTGTCATTAAATCTGCCAGCACTTGACATGGGTGTTCCTCATCTGTCAGTGCATTAATCACAGGAATTTTGGCATAGTTGGCAAAAGTAACTAAATCCTTTTGCTCGAAAGTCCGAATCGCCAAAATGTCTAAATATCTGTCTAAAACCCGGGCTGTATCTACCAGAGGTTCGCCGCGGCTGACTTGTGTAACGTTGGGATTGAGGTCAATCACTTGCCCTCCCAATTTATACATTGCTACCGTAAAACTTACCCGCGTTCGCGTTGAAGCTTTGGAAAATAACAAGCCGAGAACTTTATTGCGTTTCAGCTTGACCATTCCCGATTTTAAACTAGCTGCTAGATCTAGCAAATAATTTAATTCGTCAATGCTTAAATCTGCCAGACTTAATAAATCTCGCCCTTTTAAGGAATCCATGCTTTCCCCCACACACAAATTTTTAACTTTGTCTTAAATCTTAGCCCGCAGAGGTGAATTTTGTTTCTGTAACCCCTAGTTGAAATCTGCGGGTAAGGTTTATGCGGGCAATTGCTCGATCGCGCGATCGATCGAATCGCAACCTTGTTCAACCGTTTCTACCACAGCCAACACGCCCCGCAATTCCCCAGCGCCCGGGAAACCCTTAGCATACCAGGTTAAGTGCTTGCGCGCTTGGCAAACACCGCTTTCGCCTTTATATTCCCACAATGCCCGCAAATGTTCTTTAGCACATTCGAGACGTTCAATTGGTGTCGGAGGTATCTTTTCAACACCAGTTTTCAAGAAATAATCAACTTCTCCCACCAAAAAAGGATAGCCCAAAGTTCCCCGCGAACACATGACTCCATCAGCGCCGGTTTCTTCCAGACATCGCATCGCGGCTTCTACTGAAAAAATATCCCCGTTAGCAATAACTGGAATCGATAAAACTTCTTTAACTCGGCGAATCCACTCCCATTTTGCCGGGCCGGTGTAACCTTGCGATCGAGTGCGGCCGTGCACGGTAATCATTTTTGCTCCCGCATCTTGCATCCGCTTCGCAAATTCCAAAATATTAATTTCTTTGTCAGTCCAACCAATCCGAGTTTTAACCGTGACAGGAACATCTACCGCTTCCACAACAGCCCGCACAATTGCCTCGGCCGTTTCCGGATCTCGCAGCAGGGAAGAACCGCCCCCGTTTTTAGTAATTTTGTTAACCGGACAGCCCATATTAATATCAACAGTATCCGCTCCTTCTGCCACTGCTTTCTGCGCCGCTTCTGCCAAGAAATCTGGCCGGCAGTCAAACAATTGAATGCTAATCGGGCGCTCGTTCGGGTCAACTTCCATAATTCTCGGCAGTTGCTTCACGTAGTGCAAACCCGTAGCGTTCACCATTTCCGTGTACATCATCGAATCCGGCGCGTAGCGGCGCACCAAGCGGCGAAATACCAAATCAGTAACGCCGGATAAGGGCGATTGCAGGACGCGACTTTTAACTTCAAAATCGCCGATTTTGAGCGGAGTTGCTAACCTTTCTTTTAATTCGGGAGATAGAGCAAGCATAGTGAATCGCACTTTAATTCTAATATCTGTATATTATACTACACTTCAGATAGTTGACAGTTGTTAACTATATTTTTAGCCGATTATTGAGTGACAGCTAAAAGTATATTTAACCTGACCGCAATGACTATTTTACAGATTCCGATCGCCTGCATTTGAATATTTTTAAACCAGGGGTCAAAGCCCAACCCCGACTGCACTTAAATCTCTGTGCCGCTTCGATCTATCTATGGGGTGTTGCCATGAACGGGCGATCTACCTATGAAGAGTGGTGTGCAACTCATATTTTTCTTGTTTAGTTCTGCCGAATGCTCTGACCAAGAATTTCAAAGGTGGTACCCGCCACGCGATCGATCCGTGGAATCAATCGAAAGCATCTAAAATCTAAAATCCTCAAGCCCCCGAATTGATCCGTGGGGTCAATCCAAAATCTAAAATCTAAAATCTAAAATCGAATGACTGCCTTCTGTTCCGGCTGCCTTCAGAGGACTCGTGCTTAAATTTATTGGGATTCTGCAAAAGCCGTACATCAGATCGTTTTAAACTACAATTGGTGGATTCCTGACGACGCCGATCGAACATTAAAAAAATTGTAGAGAATTCCTATGGACGCCGCAGCACTCTGGCAACGCTATCAAGACTGGCTTTACTATCACGAGGGATTGGGACTTTACCTCGATATCAGCCGCATGGGATTCGACGACGCTTTCGCAGCAGCACTGAAGCCCAAATTTGACAAAGCTTTCAAAGACATGGCAGCTTTGGAAGCAGGTGCGATCGCCAATCCCGACGAAAACCGCATGGTGGGCCACTACTGGCTGCGAAACCCCGATTTAGCTCCCACTCCAGAATTAAAACAAGAAATACTCGAAGTAATATCACAAGTCGAAACATTTGTCAAGAAAGTTCAAAACCGCGATATTAAACCGCCCTTTGCTCCGCAATTTACCGACATAATTTCGATCGGCATCGGCGGTTCGGCCCTAGGCCCCCAATTTGTCGCCGAAGCTTTATCCCCAGACATTCCGCCCCTAGCAATTCATTTTATCGACAACACAGACCCGGCGGGGATCGATCGAATCCTTAACAAAATCAAAGACAAACTCGCCAGCACCCTAGTAATTACCATCTCCAAATCCGGCGGCACGCCCGAACCCCGCAACGGGATGATCGAAGTTCAAAAAGCCTTCGCCGCCGAAAAACTAGACTTCGCCAAACAAGCAGTTGCCATCACCGGAGTTAACAGCCAACTAGACAAATTAGCCAAATCCGAAGGCTGGATTACCACTTTTCCAATGGCAGATTGGGTGGGAGGACGCACTTCCGAATTGTCAGCAGTCGGACTTTTGCCAGCAGCTTTGCAAGGCATCGACATTCGGGCGATGCTAGACGGCGCTAAAGTCATGGACGAAGCTACCAGAACCACCGAAATCAAACACAATCCCGCCGCCTTGTTAGCAATGTCCTGGTATTTTGCTTGCAACGGACGCGGCGAGAAAGATATGGTAGTTTTGCCGTATAAAGATTCACTGCTATTGTTCAGCCGCTACTTGCAGCAATTAGTCATGGAATCTCTAGGCAAACAGGAAGATTTAGACGGCAACACAGTTCATCAAGGAATCGCAGTTTACGGCAACAAAGGCACCACCGACCAACACGCCTACGTCCAGCAACTGCGAGACGGCGTGCCGAATTTCTTCCTAACATTTATCGAAGTTTTGGAAGACAGGCAAGGCATTTCCCCAGAAGTAGAAACCGGCGTCACTTCGGGAGATTATTTGTCTGGTTTGTTGCAGGGAACTCGACAAGCTTTGTACGAAAATCACCGAGATTCCATTACTGTCACAATTCCCCAAGTCAACCCTCGGACAGTAGGAGCATTAATCGCCCTCTACGAAAGAGCCGTAGGTTTTTACGGTTCCTTGGTGAATGTCAATGCCTATCACCAACCGGGCGTCGAAGCTGGCAAAAAAGCGGCCGCTGCTGTATTGGACTTGCAGCAGCGGGTACTGCAAGTGCTCAAAGACACTCAAACACCTCTGTCTGTAGCAGAACTAGCCAAAAAAGCAGGAAGACCAGAGCAAATCGAGACAATTTACAAAACTCTGCGGCATTTGGCAGCCAACGGGCGCGGCGTAGCTTTGGAGGGCAAATTAGGACAACCGGCTACTTTAACTGCCAGTTATCAAGAGAATTAAACAGTAGAATTAAACATTAAAAGTGAAATCAGTCACTTTTAATGTTTAATTTTTAATTCCCCCCCATGCCATTAACGATTCTGGTTGCTGACGACGATTTCGCGACTCGCTTGTCGATTACCGATTATCTAGAAATTACCGGATACTCTGTAATCGCTGCTGAGAACGGCAAAGAAGCTTTAGGTTTGGTAGATGAATTTGGGCCCCACTTGATTGTTACCGACATTACAATGCCCGAGATGGATGGCTACGAATTCGTGCGGCGAGTTCGGAGTCGTCCCGCTTTCCGCTTGCTGCCGGTGATTTTTTTGACGGAACGCACGAGCACAGAGGAACGGATTCGCGGCTATCAGATGGGGTGCGACAATTATCTGGCTAAGCCTTTTGAACTCCAGGAATTAGGGGCGGTTATTCGCTCTTTGCTCGATCGCTACGCTCTTATCGCTCAGGCCCCCTCTCGTACCCCGGAGCCCGAACCGACGCCAACAGAGGCACGCAGCAGAGCCAATGGCAAGCCAGAAGCAGATTTTTTAACTCAAAAGTCAAAGACAGGCGATTCCCTACGGGATAGCTCCGCTTCACGGGCATCTCCCAGCCAAAATGCTCCGAGTTTGACTCAGCGAGAGCGAGAAGTGCTAGATTTGCTGACAGAAGGTCTTTCTAATATTCAAATAGGGTCCCGACTCAACCTGAGTCCTCGAACTGTCGAAAAGCACGTCAGCAGCTTGTTCAGAAAAACCGACAGCAACAACCGAGCAGAACTCGTTCGCTTTGCGATGGAACACCATTTAGTCGGTAATTGGTAATTGGTAACTGTTAATTGGTAATTGTTAAATTTTCCTGATTTATAACGTACTCCAACAAACCCGCTTGAGCATCGTGCAGCAAATCAATTACTCGATCGAATCCCTCCGGGCCGCCGTAGTAAGGATCTGGCACTTCTTTAAGGTCGTATTTCTGGCAAAAATCGCACATCAGCCGCACTTTATCTTTATACTTTCCCGTAGCATCCAGAGCAAGAATATTGCGATAATTGTCCCGATCCATAGCCAGAATCAAATCAAAATTTTCAAAATCTTTCCTGGTAAATTGGCGGGCTTCGCCTAACAATTCAATGTTTCGCTTCCGCGCCGCCAATGCCATCCGCCTGTCAGGGGGACTGCCAACGTGATAGCTAGCTGTTCCGGCCGAATCGCAGGTAATGCGATCGCTCAAACCAGCTTGTTCAATTAAGTGATTCATAATATTTTCTGCTGAGGGCGATCGGCAGATATTTCCGAGACATACAAACAATAATTTATAAGACATTAAATTAGTAATTGATAATTAGTAATTGGTCAGCGGAAGGAAGAAAGAAAAATTTTCCTTTCTCCTTTTTAGCAATGTTTCTTGATTCAGAGAAATCCATCAGTCATTAGCTATAGAGCCATTTTTAAACACAGATAGCTAATAACTAATGACTGATGACTAATGACTAACCGAAACCGGGGAGATTCAGTCCGCCGGTGAGTTCTTCCATTTTCTCCCGCATCGTCATCGTAGACTTAGCGTAAGCATCCTGCATCGCCACCGTGACGAGTTCAGACACCACATCAGCACCTTCACCGAGGGCATCCGGCGAGATTTCCACGCGGCGGGGTTCTTGGTTGCCGCTGAGAAAAACCTTGACCAAGCCGCCGCCGGCAGTTCCCTCAATTTCCATTTGATCCAACTCTTCTTGGAGCTTTTTAGCTCCTTCTTGAACCTGCTGAGCTTTTTTGAAAGCTTCAGTCAGTTCTTTCATTTTGCCCAGGCCGAAGCCAAATCCTTGTCCTGATTTTGTCATAGCTACTTTGTGATGGTGTGTGGGCTGGCAGTCTGCCGTTTCCTTATTACTTTAATAATGCCCTAGAAGGGAAACTCTCCCAGTATTCTAACTTCTGGCTCCAACAACAGCGACCACCGCTGCTCGACTTGCTGTTGAACGTGGCGGATCACTTGAAAAATATCATTGGCCGTTGCCGACCCGCAGTTAAGAATAAAATTAGCATGGCGCTGAGCTACTTGCGCCCCGCCGATCTGGTATCCCTTGAGTCCCGCTTGTTCGATGAACCAACCTGCCGTCTTCGGGCCCGGGTTGCGGAAGACTGAGCCACAGCTCGGTAAGTGGTAAGGTTGAGTTGTCCGCCGCTGGCTGAAATGGCTATTAGTTTCTGCCATTACTTGCGATCGGTCGAATCCCGGCTGCAACTGGAAAGTCGCTTCTGTTACTAGCCGATCGCCCCCTTGCAGCACCGAAGTCCGGTAGCGGTACTCCAACTCTTGGGGAGTCAGAATTTCCACCTTGCCGCCAGGGGATAGGACGCGAGCGTTGACCAAAATATCAGCAGTACAGCCTTTGTGAGCGCCTGCATTCATCACCACAGCCCCTCCCACGGTGCCCGGTATGCCGACTGCCCATTCTAGACCTTTCCAGCCCCGTTTTGCCGCCAACCAAGCGAGGCGGGGAATTGACTCCCCCGCCCCGGCTGTAAGTTGACCTGTTTCTGCATTAAAATTCACCTGTTTGAGGTAGCGAGTGCTGACGACCAAACCGGACAAACCCCGATCGCTCACCAACAAATTAGAACCCGCACCCAGCAGAGTCACCGGCACCCCTTCATCCTGTGCCCAGGCAAAACTCGCTTGCAAAGCCTCCATACTGCGGGGAGCAACGTACCACTCGGCCGGGCCGCCGACTCGGAACGAAGTCAGGCCCGCCAGCGAAACTTGAGAGTTAATCTTGCAATCTGTTCCCCGCAAAGAAATAGGAGAATACACTCGCCGATTGTCCTTAACAGAGGAGTCATTCGAGATAGTCACCATCTTGAAAATCCTTAAAAATACCTGCCAAGAGAAGACGTGGTTGAAAATTCATTTACCTAACTTATGCCGCCCCTGTGAGCGAGCCTTTCAGCAGTGTCGGTATAACCTGCACCGCCCTGGTTGCGGCTCAACTCTTTTGGGCGTGCGATTGAGCTAATTCGGGCGATCGGCTTGTTGATAAAAAGCCATAACCTCTGGAATAATCTGATTCAGATTGCCAGCACCCAAAAACAGAGCCAAATCACCCGGTTGCAGATTTTCGGTTAAAAACTTACTTACCGACTCCAGGGAATGCCCAAACTCAACCTTTCTACCTTCTTTAGCAATCAAATCAGCAACCTGCTGCCCGCTAATTTCTCCTAAATTCGGTTCTCCAGCACTATAAATATCGCAAGCCACAACCAAATCAGCATCCCCAAAAGATTGAGCAAATTCTGGCAAAAATGTCAGAGTCCGGCTGTAACGGTGGGGTTGAAAAATCGCAACCACTCTTCGGGATTTGGGATTTTTTTCGCTACCTTCGATGCGCAAGCGAGCCGCCGCCAAGGTGACACGAATTTCGCTAGGATGGTGGGCGTAGTCGTCCACAAACAGGATGTCATTGTGAAAACCCCGCACCTCAAAACGGCGGCGAGCTCCTTCAAAGCCAGCAATCGCTTTGGCAATCGCCGAAAACTCTAACCCCAACAATCGACCCACTGCTACCGCAGCTAGTGCATTGCTGAGATTGTGTTTGCCTAGCAACTTCAACTCCAATTCCCCCAGGAAAGCTCCTCGCTCCCAAATGCCTGCCTTGGTGCTTTCGGCTCCGTATTCCACGCCTGAAGCCGTATAGTCAGCACCGCTGTTTTGCTGCAAGCTGTAGCTGACATTAGGCTGAAGGCAATCTTTGACGATTTGGTCGTCAATGCAGCCCACCAAGGTTTGACAGTTTTGGGCAAACACCTTAAATGTGTCTATTACCTGGTCGAGGGTATCGTAATGGTCTGGATGATCCAGTTCCACATTCGTCACTATGCCAATTTTGGCTACTAGCTTGATGAGAGAACCGTCGGATTCATCAGCCTCGGCAACTAAGTAGGGCCCTTCCCCCAAACGGGCATTGCCTTCCCAAGCGTTTACCTCGCCTCCTACCACAATCGTCGGGTCTAGACCCGCAGCCATCAGCATGAAACCGATTAAGCTGCTAGTAGTAGTTTTGCCGTGAGTCCCAGCTACGGCTATGCTTTGGTAATCTTGAATTAAGGCTGCCAACACATCCGATCGATGAAAAATCGGACAGCCCAAATCTAAAGCGGCTCGATATTCGGCATTTTCCGGGTGAATTGCCGTCGAACATACTACTTGAGGCAATCTTGGAATTGCTTGGCCGCTTGAACCGTTGCCGTTCAATTTGGGAGCTTCGGCTGTCGCGACGGAAGTCGCTACCGTGCCCGCGATTGCCGAGGATACGGCCCCAAGCGCCCCCCGGTCGGGACTACTACCGTTGAGGGCAGTTTGAAATAATTCAAAATTGCTGGCGTCTTGACGCCAAAAAATGTGAGCTCCCATTCCTTGCAAGCGCTCGGTTATGTGACTCGATCTAAGGTCCGAGCCGTACACAGGCAACTTGCGTTTAGCTAGAATGTAGGCAAGGGCTGACATCCCAATCCCACCAATGCCGATGAAATGAAATGGTCTACCGTTGAAATCAACAGAACTCGGCATCTTCGCTCCTCACACACCACACCACGCCAATAACACGCGATATCATATCAAGAATTGTTTTTTCAGGATACAGTTCGCTAGAGATTTTGTACAAAATTCTCTGCGCGTCCCTAGATTTGCGGGACTTGTAGAGATGTTTGTCTTGTATCCTATATGACTTAGTACCGAGTAGTTTTCCGGAACAGTCACAGCTCGAAAATTGCAGGTCAGAGAGAATGGGGTCTGGGGTCTGGGCCAAAAGACGAATTTTGGGCGGTTACATACTCCTGCATTCTTTCTAGTTCTATCCGCCTGCTGTGCTGGGATACGGCAGCAAAAGCCCCACAACCTTTTTACCAAGATTGAGGGTAAAACCCATAAGGATTTACAAACACTACCACGAACAACAAAATTTCGCTCATTTTGTAGTCATTTATCTAGTTGTACGGTCATTTTTTCTTGAAAGTGAGAGCTTGACACGATCGCCGCTCAACTACAGCAACTACAGATAGTATGTATTCTCACTTAATTGTATATATACGAAGTTATGCAGTTAGTTGAATAAGTCGAAAAGCGATAGAGCTTACGGGTAAAAGGGTACAAACATCAAATTTGGGCGATGTCTCTACTAATCCTGATTTTTGGGAAATATGGCGAAAATAGCGATTTTGGGGGGGACTTTTGACCCGGTTCACTGGGGTCACGTGTTGGTGGCCCAGACGGCTGCGAGTCAATTTAATCTCGATCGAGTTATTTGGGTACCCGATCGCTCTCCTCCTCACAAGTGGCGCCCGGATTTGGCAAGTTTTGAGCAGCGGCGCGAAATGCTCGCTTTGGCGATCGCCCATCGCCCAGACTTCGTAATTTCGCCGCCCTCGGCAAATCCCTCCGACAGTTCTTTTGCGATCGACACCCTGCTGTATTTGCAAAAATTGTATCCAGGCGATCGTCGCTGGTACTGGATTATTGGTAGCGACGCACTCCTTACTCTTCCCAAATGGCACCGGTGCGCCGAAATTGCCGGGTTGTGCGACTGGTTGGTGGCCCCGCGTCCGAGTCAGGGAGATCCAGAGACAGGAGAAAGCGAGGAGATTGAGGGAGTGTCGGAGTCGGGAGATAGTCTGAGTGGAAAACCCATCGATTCCGGGGGAGACAGGATGCAGGTTCAGGCAAATGCTGTGGGCCGGCGAGTTGCCGAACAAATGGCTCTTATGAACGTGGAAATTCGCTGGGAGGTGCTTTCGATGGCTGCGATCGAGATTTCGTCGAGCCACATCCGCCGCTGCTGCGCCGAAAGGATCGACCTCCGCTACTTAGTCCCGGAAGTTGTCGGGACTTATATTGCAGCCCATCAGCTTTACCAGTAACCAGCTGCAGAAAGCCTAATGCGTTCTGCCTTGCAATTTCAGCCTTCTAGAAAAGTTCAAGCTTTTTTGATCGACACAAAAAGTTAGAAAGGATCGACCTTTGCGATATGATCTTGTCTCATAAGTCAATTCTTAAATTTTTCCAAAATTTAAGCCTGAGCTAGAGGCTGCCATCGTTAGGAGGTACTAAAGTGATTCGAGTCGCGATCAATGGTTTTGGACGTATCGGGCGCAGTTTTGCGCGCTGCTGGCTGGGCAGAGAAAACAGCCAGCTAGAGTTGGTAGCTATTAATGACACTTCCGATCCCAGAAGTAATGCTCACTTGCTGAGATACGATTCCATGATGGGAACGTTGAAGAATGTGGACATCAGTGCGGATGAAAATTCCATTACCCTAAATGGGAAGACAGTTAAATGCGTAAGCGATCGCAACCCGCTAAACTTGCCTTGGAAAGATTGGGGTATTGATCTGATTATTGAAGCGACCGGTGTCTTCGTTGACCAAGCTGGTGCATCGAAGCATATCACTGCCGGCGCTAAAAAAGTGCTAATTACCGCTCCCGGCAAGGGTTCTGAAGTTGGCACTTACGTGATGGGAGTCAACGACGACACCTACAAGCACAGTGACTACACGGTCATCAGCAATGCTAGCTGTACTACCAACTGTCTGGCTCCTGTACTGAAAGTGCTGCACGAAAATTTTGGCATCATCAAAGGCATGATGACCACTACCCACAGCTATACTGGCGACCAGCGCTTGCTGGATGCCAGCCACCGCGACTTGCGGCGGGCCCGGGCGGCAGCAATGAATATTGTGCCGACTTCTACCGGAGCAGCCCAAGCTGTGGCTTTGGTGATTCCAGAATTGAAGGGCAAGTTAAACGGTATTGCGATGCGCGTGCCGACTCCCAATGTGTCTGTAGTGGATTTTGTGGCTCAGGTAGAGAAAAAGACTTTTACCGAGCAAGTAAATCAAGTTTTCAAAGAAGCAGCCTCTGGCTCCATGAAAGGGATTTTGGAATACAACGATTTGCCTTTAGTTTCATGCGACTATCGCGGAAGTGATGCTTCTTCGATTCTCGATTCCAGCTTGACCCTAGTCATGGACGGCGACATGGTGAAGCTGTTGGCTTGGTACGACAATGAGTGGGGCTACAGTCAGCGGGTGGTTGACTTGGCTGAATTGGTCGCCGAAAAGTGGGAAGCCTAGTACCCGAAGGCAGAAGGCATCAGTCATTCGGCAGAAGGTAAAAAATCCTGATATTTTGTACTTTTGAGTCGATTTCTAGCTGACTGGTTATTTCTGTTTTCGAGCGGTAGAGACTTTTGGCAGTCGATAGTTGGCGAGTACAAAATGAAATATCGTAGGGACATGGGAGTGCCGTGTCCCTACGATATCCTTATGCTGCTACTCCCAGCTATCGATCGAACTTTTTGCAACAATACTTCGATCGGGCTTTCGGGTCTGCTTGATGATAAATTTGTTGTTTGTTTGGAGTAAGCGCTTAAACTTGCTCTGGTCATTCCTCGGCAAATCCCAAATATTAAAAATAATAAAAATTACGACTATAAAAGTTAAACCACTCGAAAAATAGCAACAGCTACGGTAGAGTGTTGAAAGCAAAAAGTGATATGAAAAAAGCGTTAATTAGCGGTATATCAGGTCAGGACGGAGCTTATTTAGCTAAACTTTTGCTCGATCGAGGTTATGAAGTTTGCGGCACCTCCAGGGACGCCCAAATGTCTAGTTTCGGAAACCTGGCCCGTTTGGGCATCCGAGATAGAGTAAAACTAGAATCCATGTCTCTCAACGATTTTCGCAGCGTCTTGCAGGTACTAGCGAAAATAGAACCCGACGAAGTGTACAATCTAGCAGGTCAAAGTTCCGTCGGGCTGTCTTTTGAACAACCCGTAGAAACCCTCGAAAGCATTGCCACAGGAACATTAAATCTGTTAGAAGCAATTCGGTTTACAGGCGGAAAAATTAAACTTTATAATGCCAGTTCCAGCGAATGTTTTGGGGATACCGGAGGCAGTGCAGCGGATGAAAATACCCCCTTTCGCCCTAGAAGCCCTTACGCGGTAGCGAAAGCAACCGCATTTTGGGAAGTAGCGAATTATCGGGAAGCGTACAATTTGTTTGCGTGTTCTGGTATTCTGTTCAATCACGAATCGCCGCTGCGGCCGGAGAGGTTTGTAACGCAAAAGATTGTATCAGTTGTTTGCCGAATTGCTGCGGGTAGTTCCGAAAAACTGCATTTGGGAAATATTTCAGTGCAGCGGGACTGGGGTTGGGCGCCGGAATATGTGGAGGCGATGTATTTGATGTTGCAGCAGCAAGAACCGGACGATTATGTAATTGCCACGGGTGTAGCCTATTCTTTGGAGAAGTTTGTGCAGACAGCGTTTGTTTCTGCGGGTTTGGATTGGCGGGAACATTTAGTAACGGATGCGAGTCTTTACAGACCGACAGAGATTGCTGTTGGGAGGGGAAATCCGGGTAAGGCAAAAGAAAAATTGGGCTGGGAGGCGAAGTATAAAATGCCCGATGTGGTGCGGATGATGGTGGAGGCGAGGATGATGTGAGGGAAAATTATGGGGTGAAAATATGGAAGGAGAATATGCAACGGCTAAGGAGTGGTATAAAGCCTATCGCCGGGAGTTGAAGAAATATCGGGTCAGTGGATCTTTTATACTAACCGAGGGGTGATTAGTTGCGATCGTAATTATGACACAATGAAGGAAGGTGTCGCTCCAAGCTGAGCGAGCTTATATTCTGTAATTAAGAGTATATTTGAAAGCTAGTTTGTAGAGCCTATCCGGTTTTATCCTGTGAGAATGAGGACATTAAAAGCTCACGATTGGCAAACCTAAGTATGAGTTAAGAGTGAAGTCTCAGAACGCAGTAAAAGTGAAAATGCTTATTAATTTTGGTGTGAACTCAGTTTGAACACAAAAAATTAGGGAGGGATTTAGGCTGTGCTAAGGCGGGAGGAGAAATTAATAGTAAAGCAGAGGGTGTTGGGGGCGGTATTGAATACCTTTACGAAAGGTCGAAATCGAGTTAGAGGGTCATAGTTTTATGGCTCCTGTAGCTGGGAGACAAACGGATAACTGTGAGGATATTCTGTTAGGGAGGTAGTTTTTGATGTGTTTGATATAAAATTCAAAGAGGGTGAGATGACTGTTTTTAAGGGGCGATGACAGTGAACTACCTTGATCGAGTTTAAGCTAATTTTTGCGGTCGCACGAGCATAGTGATCTACGGTGATACATAAATTACTTTGAGCCAATGGCACTGGGTGGTGTGATAGACCTTCCCAGTTTACTATATCATGGGTGTATGTCTATCGCTACAGAGTTTAATTAATAAATTAATTGAGTCAAAAAAAGGAGTAAACAAATGGTTATAGATTTAATTCGTAATATTGTAGAAGCCGGACAGATTATATTTGATGTCGGAGCTAATATCGGACAAAAAGCAGATTTTTTTATAGACCTTGGTGCGAAAGTAATCTGTTTTGAACCACAACCACATTGTGTGGAAGTTCTGAATCAAAAATATGGAAATAACGATAAAGTGGCTATTGTCAACAAAGGTTTAGCCGATCGACCAGGAGAGATGCAGCTTTCTATTTCTAGTGATTTAAATGTCTTATCTACTTTTTCGGAGAAATGGAAAACTGGACGGTTTGCTGGCGTTAATTGGGATCAAAAAGTAACAGTAGAAATTTCTACTTTAGATGAAATGATTCAAGTGTTTGGATGCCCGCAGTTTTGCAAAATTGATGTTGAAGGATTGGAATATCTAGTTTTAAAAGGACTGTCTCAACCGATACCTTGTCTCTCCTTTGAATTCACAATAGAATTTATAGATGATGCGAAGAAATCGATCGATCACTTGGAGACATTAGGATATCAACTATTTAACTTAGCCAAAGGTGAAGACAGCCATCTTGCACTAGGTGAATGGGTTTCTAGCGCTCGCTTATTTGAAATTATTAGCTCATTTAATGAACCCCAATTATGGGGAGACATATATGCCAAATTTGAACCACAAAAACCAACTCAATCACTGATACCTACGAGGCTAAAAGAAATGGAACTTGATGGAGAAGTTCAAGTTATTAAAAATATAATTAATAAAGGTTATGTCATATTTGATGTAGGTGCTAATGCTGGCGATTGGACAGCGGAAGTGTTGAACCAAGGACATGACGTAGAAATTCACCTATTTGAACCAATTCCTCATGTTTACAAAAAGCTGATTCAGAACATAGATAAAAAAGTAATTTCCAATAATTTAGCTGTAGGGCAGAAGGAAGAAGTCAAGACATTTTATTATTATGAAGCTAATCCACTATTGAGTACCTTTTACCGCCGATTCGATGTGGAAAAAGAAGGGTGGCTGAATCCGCCAAAAGAAATACCAGTTTTGACGACAACTATCGACAATTACTGTCAGCGCCACAGCATTAAGAGAATTAATTTTCTCAAAATAGATGTTGAGGGCGGCGAATTAGACGTTCTATATGGAGCTAAACATTTTCTAGAAACAGGCAGAGTAGATTATCTGCAATTTGAATATGGTGGAACTTATCTCGATTCAAAAATAACGTTGAAAGAAGCATTTGAGTATTTGCAAAAATTCCGGTATTCAATTTTTAAGATTTTGCCGGATCGGTTAGAATACAAGCCCACCTTTTTGCCAGAGGATGAAAACTTTGAGTTCAGCAATTTCTTGGCTGTCAATGAGCGATTCCGCTCCAATGTTTTGGGTGAAGTAACCGACGGAAAGCTGAACATACAGGAACTTTGTCGGCAGTATGCCATCGCGCCGCGTGGCGTGATTCATGTCGGGGCTCATGAAGGCACAGAAATCACCGCATATCAACAAATGGGCGCGCAAAAAGTGCTGTTCGTAGAAGCCAACCCAGCGGTATTTGAACGCTTGCAAGCCAATCTAACCGGGATGCCCGATGTCCGATCGGTCAACTGTGCGATCGGCGATCGCAATGGTACTGTGGATTTGCACGTTACTTCCTTCGATCAAAGCAGTTCTATTTTGCCCTTGAAGCACCATCAAGAGGTTTATCCCCACATCACCGAAACTCATCAAATAACTGTACAGTCGAAAACACTCGATACTCTACTCCAAGAACAGGAACTCAATCCTTCAGACTTTAATATATTAAATATAGATATCCAAGGTGCAGAGCTCTTGGCTTTGCAAGGAGCAACCAATTGGTTGAAATCTGTTGAGTTAATCAACACAGAAGTTAATTACGAAGAACTGTATGAAGGCTGCGCCTTAATCGATCAGTTGGACGAATTTCTCGAAGGACACGGTTTTCAGCGGGTAGCAACCACAACACCAATTCACCCATCTTGGGGAGACGCAATCTATGTGAAAAAACCAGCGATTACCTCATCCGTACTCGGCATGGAGAATATGGGTCGGTTGGGAAATCAAATATTTCTGTATGCGTTTTTGAGAACTTACGCAAGCGAACACAATCTCAGGGTAGAAACACCAGCTTGGATCGGTCAGTATCTATTCGGTCACCATGATGCGCCTATTTCTCAGCCTTTACCTCTAGTTGGAGAACAAGCGCAGCCTTACAAACTTTCCGAGTCGGCAATTCTCAATGCACCGGAACCGTTGAAAAA
Organism: Microcoleus sp. F4-D5; assembly: GCF_036704885.1. Lineage (NCBI taxonomy): Bacteria > Bacillati > Cyanobacteriota > Cyanophyceae > Oscillatoriales > Microcoleaceae > Microcoleus > Microcoleus sp. F4-D5. The sequence goes on from NZ_JAUBSX010000002.1 coordinate 134,283, forward strand.
GGTAGACTTCCACGGCTATTTTCAATTTCACACTCAATATCACGCCCAATATAAAGAATATTTCCAATCTTTATTCAAACCTCTGCCAGAAGTCGCAGCGAAGGTAATAGAAGCTCTCGATCGCTTGCGTTCCAAAGGTAAAACAGTTGTGGGATTGCATTTGCGGCGCGGTGATTACAGAAGCGTTCATACAGTTGTGCCGTATCTTGCCGTTGCTCCGAGTGAATGGTACAAGGAATGGCTGGACGGTTTGTGGGAAACTCTGGACGAACCCGTCTTGTTTATTGCTAGCGATGAAATCGAAACGGTTGTCGGGGATTTTGCGGATTACAACCCGATAACAGTCAAAGATTTGGGTGTAGAAATGCCAGAAGCACCTTTCTATCCTGATTTTTACATTTTGAGCCAATGTGATGTCTTGGCAATTTCCAATAGCACATTCTCATTTGCCGCATCAATGCTAAATGAACGGTGCAAATTTTTCTTCCGTCCCCACTTGCAAAAACAAAAACTGATTCCCTACGATCCCTGGAACAGCGAACCATTGTTGCGGGACAATCCTAATGATTTGCCAGCAACAGGAGCTCAAAAACCCATAAAAATTTTGAATATTCAAGAGGTGTCATTAATTTCTCCTGAAAAGCCGGAGTTGCTGTGGGGATTTAATATAGAGGCTCCGACGATGGGAACCACGGTAAATCCCAGTAATATTTTGATTGGGGGTTGGGTGATAGGTAAAAAGTCCCCGGCTGTTAAAGTTGAGTTGATTCGCGACGGTGAAGTTCTCCGCGAAATTCCTGTAAATCAGCACCGCCCAGATGTAGCAGCAGTTTTTCCGGGAGTACCGTTAGCAGAAAATAGCGGTTATGCGACTGAATGGGAAGTAACAGGAAGATTACCTGAATGTGAGATATTTATCCAAGCTGTATTAGCAGATGATACTCGTGTCAATATTGGATTGGTTCGCCTGCAAGAAATTATCTATGCGGCCCCCAGAGGCAGCCTCAGAGAAAAGTGTAAACTGAGTGTATGTGCAATTATGAAAGATGAGGCTCCATACCTTATAGAGTGGTTGGAGTTTCATAAAATAGTTGGTGTTGAAAAATTTTACTTATACAACAATAACAGTAGTGATAATACTTTAGATATTGTTCAGCCCTACATTCAATCCGGTGAAGTTGTTTTGCACGACTGGCCATTTAGCAATAAACAACAAGCTTCGGCTTATGAGCATTGCCTTGCCTCTTATAAGCAAGAATCTGAGTGGATAGCTTTTATCGATTTGGATGAGTTTTTGTTCCCTACAGAGCAAGAAAGTTTAACAGAAGTATTAGAAGAATTTGATTCTTTGCCAGCCGTGGGAGTAAATATGTTAAATTTTGGCTCTTCCGGTCACGAAATAAGACCCGAAGGGTTACAGATAGAACACTTTACTAAACGAGCCATAGACGATTTTGAACAAAATAGGTATGTCAAAAGTATTGTGCGGCCCGAACAAATTCAGCGCCCTAGCTGTCCTCACTTTTTTATACCTATTAATCAGGAAGCTTTTTCAGTTACAGAAAATAAAGAACCGTTAGGATGTTCGATATCTGAAAGACTTTCTGTACAAAAGCTGCGGATAAATCATTACTTTACTAGATCCAAACAGGAAACAAAACAAAAAATTATGCGGGGAGATGCTTTTTTTCCAAACCCGAAAGTTTCGTGGGTTATGGAATATAGGGATCGCAATGAAGTAGAAGATTTAACGATTCAACGCTTTGTTCCTAAGCTGAGACAGGCTGTTGATTCCGCAGTATCTCAATCTCGAATAGCGCAGATTTTAACAGAACAGTGGCATTTGCAATCTAAGCTGTACCAGATGCAAACAGAATTAGAGGAATTTCAGGCTGGTACAGATCGCACTCACGAGAAGTTGGCTTTGTCGGAAGCTGAACTGCATCAGACACAAGAGCAACTCAAACAGAGTCACGCTCGGCTTGACGAGCTTGAGGTAGGCTTGCAACAGGTTCCGAGTGTTGCCGTTGGCTTAAACGAATTCGCAGAACTCCGTTTAGCAGAAGATAAACTAGACGATGCAATGAATGCCTGCAAGTTAGCTTTGAAGATTAATCCTCAATTTGCTCTGGCCTACAAGACTATGGGGAATGGTTTCCAAGCTCAGGGCAAACTGGATGAAGCCAAGAATTGCTACATTTGCGCTCTAGAAATTCAGCCTGATTTTGCTGAAGCTTTAGCGAACCTCGGAACTGTTAGTGCACAGCAGCAAAAGTGGCAACAGGCGATCGCATCTTACCAAAAAGCTATCGCTATTCAACCGAATTTTGCTGGGGTCTACCGCAACTTAGCTAAAGTCTTCTCCCAAATTGGCAAGCCAGAGGAAGCCGCTGATAGCTGGTATGCGGCGCTGATTTTGGAACCCTCCAAGGCAACGGCCGAGGAATACCTCAATTTAGGAAATACACTTGTAGAACAGCAGAAACTCGATCGGGCGATCGTCTGTTACCGCCGCGCTGTTTATTTAAATCCAAATTTTGAGGCAGCTTATTCCAAATTAGGAGATGCCTTTAAAAAACAAGGAGTTGACGCTGAAGCAACTGCTGCTTACGAGCGAACTAGCAAACTCAAATCAAGCAATTAAAATCGTGTCTGATTGTTTCGGAGATTATGGCGGGGCGGGTTTATGTTTATTTATCTTTTTACCCACCCCATCTATCTTTGGTAAAACCCGCCCTTTGTAGCTACTAAAAATTAAAATCCAGAAGTACCAGGTCGCATTGCAACCAATGCAAAGCACGGCCCATTAGCATGGTCTAGCTGCTCGAAATTAATTTGGATTTCAGTTAACCCAAAATATTTCAAACACGATAAAATATCCTCGCGGCTCAGCCAGTGACTGAAGGCGCTGCTACCTCCGCAGAAGCCTGCATAATCTAGGGCGATTTGATATTCTTGGCGGTAAAGCGTATGCTTAAATCCTTCATATTCAGTCGCTACTTGCGCCGGAAACTTAGGACTGAGCTGAGGTTGCGTGTGGATAATATCGCCGTCGTAGTAGTGAGTCCAAATAAATACTTGGTCTGATGCTTTGGCTATCAAAGAAATTAGCTCCACTGGGTTTGTCATGTGGTAAAGAATACCGCTAGCCAAGCAAACATCAAATTTCCTCTGACTTGTCCGTAGATATTCTACACAGTCGCCGGACAGGAAATGGGCTTTTTGAAGTTCCATCACTTCTTTCACAATCAAGCATTTCAGGTAGGCGCGGCTGTTTGCTTCAATTGCTGTAATTGAAGCGGCGCCGTGTTTTTCTAGCATATAAGTGTGTCCAGCTTCGAGCGGACCCAGTTCAACAATATGCTTGCTTTGAACTCCCTTTAATTGTTCAATAGCCCACGCAATGCGGTTATCTTCAAATAGTGGAATTGTTCCAGCTACTAATGACGCCTTGGCTGGAAACATAGATGCCCACTCACCTTTAAAAATATCCAGTGCGTTCTGGCTACTCGGTGCTGACTTTATATAATAATCTAGAACTTCCATACAGTTATGCTTTGCTACAGGTTAAGTAAATATCCACGGCTTCGACTTTTTCATAAGAGGATAAAAATCCCTTTATTGCTGGTTTAACAACTTTTCCTTACTCATTATTTTTGTGAGGGTAGTTTTCTTAGAACCGTAATAATTTCCTCAAAATTTTCTTTAAATAGTTCAGTTTCAAAACCAAAAGATAGATTTTTATTGCAGTATTCGAGCAATTCTGGGAAAGTCTCTGATGTCCACACGTGAAAATGAATGCTGTAATTTATCTCAAGTAGATGCTGCATCCGTACAGCCACACTTTCTTGATGAAATTTGCTGTCCACTAGGCTGACCCATTCTTCATAATGACCTAACTTAGACCATTCCGGGCCTTCCTTATAGTCTTGAATTAGATGGTCGAGGGATGTGAGGGGGCGGTCGATATCGAATGTATAGCGTTTGTCTGGTACGCCCATATATACCAGCCCTCCGGGTTTGACAACTCTCAAAAAGTTTTCCAGAGCGCCGATCGGATTTTGACAGTGTTCTATCATGTGATTGGCAATGACAAAATCCCAAGAGTTGTCAGCTATGGATGAGAGAGTTTCGCCATTATCTACAATATCCGCTTCTACTAGATTAACCGCTGCTAATTCTGGGTATTGCTGTCTCAAATCGCTAACAGACATTCTATCGACGTAATGAACCTTAACGCCTTCAGGGACTTGAAGGGGAGCATGAAGGGCTCCTACTTCTATCCCCTCGCCCTTGAGGTATTGAAAAGCAATGTCTTTCCGTACTTGCTGAAAATCCACAGTTAACCTCTGTGATTAAAAATTTGTTCTATCTCGATCAACTTTAAGTTACTCTCTTTTCTGTACTCAGTCTAGCTCTTTGCTCTGATGCTGAGGTTGGGCTTTGACTCTACGGTACAAGGGTACAGCCCGATCGACCTTTCTAGTTTACCCGATCGCACGTGTTGGTCGATCGCTTGAGTGCGATCGTCTTCATGTGTTGATTTTTGGGGTAATATCTATTGTTAAGCTCGATGGCTTAGGGCAAGGGGGCGATCGCCTGTCTATAATACCTGATACTTGCGGGAACATCCTTAGAGGGCTGAAGTCTGATATCCTTGGGAAGGCAACGGCTTGAGTTCATTTGGAGCTCATTGGGGGCTATCTGCAAAAATCCCCCAAAGTTGTGGTAGACTCCTCAAAAAGATTTGTGGCAGTCGCTTGTGTCTGGGCAACTAGGAACTGAAAATTATCTACCATTTTAAAGATGTGAAACAATGCAAGTAGTTATATTAGCCGGCGGTTTGGGGACACGTCTTCGAGAAGAAACAGAATTTCGTCCTAAGCCGCTAGTAGATGTGGGCGGATATCCGATTCTCTGGCATATTATGAAAACCTATGCCCATTACGGTTTTCGCGAGTTTATTGTGTGTTTGGGCTATCGCGGCAACATGATTAAGGAATATTTCCTGAATTATGAAGCTATGAATAATGATTTTACTATTTGCCTGGGCCGCCAAAATCAGATAACCTATCACGAGGAGCACCGCGAGCAAGATTTTAAGGTGACACTGGCAGAAACTGGCGCGGACACTATGACTGGAGGGCGGGTGAAACGTGTGGAGAAATACATTACTGATGATACCTTTATGGTGACATACGGTGATGGAGTTGCTGATATCGATATTGGGGCGCTGGTGGATTTTCATAAGGCTCACGGTAAGCTAGCAACTGTTAGTACAGTTCGTCCGATATCGAGATATGGTATTTTAGACGTGGACAGGCAAGGCAAAGTTCTGGAATTTACGGAAAAACCTCAAATAGATGGCTGGGCTAGTGCGGGATTTTTGGTACTTCACCGCAGCATATTTGAGGATTTGAGCGGGGATGATTGTTTTTTGGAGCGAGAGCCACTAGAGCGGTTAGCGGCGGAAGGACAATTGATGGCGTACCGCCACAAAGGTTTCTTCTTTGCGATGGATACTTACCGCGAGTATAAATATTTGAACGAACTTTGGGATAATGGAGAGGCTCCTTGGAAGGTGTGGGAATGAGTGAATTTTGGCGCGATCGATCGGTATTGGTGACAGGCTGCACTGGCCTTTTGGGTAACTGGTTAGTGGCTGAGTTGCTGGAAAGAGGAGCCTTGGTAACGGGATTAGTCCGTGACTTGGTACCCCAATCCCGACTTTATGCTGGAGAGTGGTATCGGCAAATTAATATCGTTCGCGGTTGTGTCGAAGATTTACCAACGGTAGAACGAGCGATTAATGAGTATGAAGTAGATACGGTGTTTCACTTAGCAGCTCAGACAATTGTGGGAGTTGCAAATAGAGAGCCGCTGGCAACTTTTGAAACGAATATTAAAGGCACTTGGAATATTCTAGAAGCTTGTCGCCGGGTTGGAGGTGTCAGTCGCATTGTCATAGCATCCAGCGATAAAGCCTATGGAGACCAGCTTGTGTTGCCTTACAGCGAAACAACTCCTCTGCAAGGGGAACACCCTTACGATGTTTCTAAAAGCTGCGCTGATTTAATCAGTCGGGCTTATTATGTTACCTATGGTTTGCCGGTGTGCATTACTCGCTGCGGCAACTTTTACGGCGGTGGAGACTTAAATTTTAATCGGATCGTTCCGTCTACTATTAGATCGGCATTACGAGACAAGCCGGTAGTCATTCGCAGTGATGGTACTTTTATTCGGGACTATTTCTATGCGAAAGATGGAGTTTTAGCTTATCTGCATTTGGCCGAGCAAATGGACAGGGAAGAAGTTTTGGGAGAGGCGTTTAATTTCAGTAATGAGCTGCAAATTTCTGTGCGGGGCATGGTAGATAATGTTTTGAAATTGATGGGTAAAAGTCATTTAGAGCCTGTCGTCTTGAATCGGGCAAAAAATGAAATCAAACATCAGTATCTCTCGGCAGATAAGGCGCGAAAAATACTCGGTTGGGAATCTAAGTATCCTCTAGATGAAGGGTTGAAAGAAACAATAGAGTGGTATCGAAACTTTTTGAAGGATGAAAATACCTGTGTCATCAGCGTGTGATTGAAAATTTCTGTAACTCAGGTTCTAATTCTCTTTCTCTTAGTTGCTCTAGTGCTACTAAATTCCTTCAGGATTAACTCAGGATTTACGCACCGATAGTCTCAAATCTGGATCGCCCCTAGCCCCACTCCCGGGGGCAATTTGAAAGCCACCCTTGTTAAGGGGGCTGGGGGATATCTGCTTAAGTCCTGAGACAGTTCATAAAAAATTATTTGATAGCCAAGGGGGATCATTCTGTGCCATCTAAATGTCGTTTTTGCAGTCACGTATTGGAGCATACTTTTGTAAATCTGGGGATGTCACCGCTGGCGAATTCTTTTCTATCTCAAAAGCATCTGAATTGTGCAGAGAAATTCTATCCGCTTCATACTTATGTCTGTGGTAATTGTTTTTTAGTGCAGTTAGAAGAGTTTGAATCCCCGGATAGCATCTTCAGCGATTATGCTTATTTTTCTTCCTATTCAGACTCTTGGTTGCGCCATGCTCAGAAATACACTGATTTGATGGTGCAGAGGTTTGGATTTGACGAAACCAGTCACGTAATTGAACTCGCTAGCAATGATGGCTACTTACTCCAGTATTTTCAGCAGAAAGGAATTCCTGTATTAGGGATTGAACCTGCTGCAAATGTGGCAAAAGTAGCTGAGGAAAAAGGGATTCCAACTTTAGTCAAGTTTTTTGGCGTGGAAACCGCTAAAGATTTGGTTTCACAAGGAAAAAAGGCAGATTTGTTGCTGGGCAATAATGTGTTGGCTCATGTGCCTGACTTGAATGATTTTGTGGCGGGGATGAAAATTCTCCTGAAACCAAACGGCGTCTTGACAATGGAGTTTCCTCATGTATTGCAATTAATTCAGGACAATCTGTTTGACACGATTTACCACGAGCATTTCTCTTATTTTTCCTTGTTAACGGTTGAGAAAGTTTTTGCAAGTCACGGTTTAACTTTGTTTGATGTGGAGGAAATACCCACGCACGGGGGTTCTCTGCGGATTTACGGGAGGCATGAAGATTTTGATAGTATAGCAGTTGGCGATCGCATTTCCCAACTGAAAGCTAAGGAAGTGCAAGCAGGGCTAAACCAGATAGAAATTTATGTAGGATTTGGCGAACAAGTTAAGTCTACTAAACGTCAAATGCTCAGTTTCCTAATTGATGCCAAAAACCAGGGCAAATCAATTGCGGGCTACGGTGCACCCGCGAAGGCTAATACGCTGCTGAACTATTGCGGTATCCGCACGGATTTGATTGATTATACGGTAGATTTAAGCCCGCACAAGCAGGGTTTGTTTTTGCCGGGAACTCAGATTCCGATATATCATCCCGACAAAATTCGGGAGACTAAACCGGATTATTTGGCGATATTGCCTTGGAATATCAAGGATGAGATAGTAAGTCAGATGGATTATATTCGCGAGTGGGGAGGTAAGTTTGTCGTGCTGATTCCTCAAGTGGAGGTAATCGCGTGAAGTTTACTGAAACCAAGCTTAAGGGAGCTTATGTTATTGAGGTAGAACCCATAGCCGATGAGAGGGGATTTTTTGCCCGCAGTTGGTGTCAAAAGGAGTTTGCAGAACATGGTTTAAATGCTAACCTAGTGCAGTGCAATATTTCTTTTAACCTGAAGAAAGGTACTTTGCGGGGGATGCACTACCAGGCTAAGCCTCACGAGGAAGCGAAGTTGGTTAGGTGTATCAAAGGGGGAATTTATGATGTAATTATAGATTTGCGTCCCGATTCTCCTACTTTTAAAGAGTGGTTTGCAGTAGAGCTAAACTCGGAAAATCGCAAGATGATATATATACCTTCAGGTATGGCTCACGGCTGTCAAACTTTGGCAGATAATACTGAGGTATTTTACCAGATGTCTGAGTTTTATTACGCAGAATTAGCAAGGGGAGTGCGGTGGAATGATCCGACTTTTAGGATAGATTGGCCGGATATATCTCAGCGCGTGATTTCGGAAAAAGATCGAAGTTTCCCGGATTTTGTGCTATGAAAAAAGTCTTGGTTACGGGTGCGGGGGGTTTTGTTGGCAGACACTCGCTCAAGACGCTGGTGGAACGCGGCTTCGAGGTTCATGCTGTCGCTTCTAAGACTTTGCCGACTTTAAGTTCTGACTGTACGTGGCATCTGGCAAATTTGTTAGATCGTACATCCATTAAAGAGTTAGTTTGTCAAGTAAAGCCAACACATTTGTTGCACTTTGCCTGGTGTTATACTGTACCCGGTCAATATTGGAAATCTGAAGATAACTTTTTGTGGGTGCAGGCAAGTTTGGAATTATTGAGGCAGTTTCGAGAGCAAGGTGGCGAAAGAGTAGTGATGGGTGGAACCTGCGCCGAGTATGATTGGAAGTATGGTTATTGCTCGGAGTTTATAACGCCGAGAAATCCAGATACTCCCTACGGTATTTGTAAAAATGCTTTGCAGGAGATAGTAAGCTGCTATTGTGAGACGACAAGTCTCAGCAGTGCTTGGGGACGTATTTTCTTTCCCTACGGCGCTTACGAGTACCGAAATCGGCTGGTTTCTTCAGTGATTCTTTCTCTCTTAAAGGGAGAGCCTGCGCGCTGCTCTCACGGTAATCAAATCCGGGATTTTATGTATGTACAGGATGTGGCTGATGCTTTTGTGGCTCTTTTGGAGAGTGAGGTGACAGGATCTGTTAATATTGGATCGGGACATCCGATCGCCATTAAAGATGTTGTTTATAAAATAGCGCATCTAATCGGGCGATCGGATTTAGTGCAGTTAGGTACTATTCCCTCTCCTCAGAAAGAAACACCTTTGTTAGTGGCTGATGTGACTCGTTTGTCTCAGGAAGTGGAATGGAGGGCTAAATTTAATTTAGAGATGGGAATTGAACAAGCTATAATTTGGTGGAAAAACCAATAGTCTTCGTATTCATATTCTCTTATTAAGGTTAAAGACTATGAACCATTGCTATTATAAACTTTATGGTATATACTATACGACTAACATACAGTGTCCAGATATGGTGTAACAGGAGGCAGTCCCCCCGTGGTTGCCTTGTCTGAGGTGTTGTTGCGTAAGTCTTGTACTAACTGATATTAAAAACAGTTTGTCCATTGGCTTTTTATTTTGTTAGTAAACTTTAAACTATCCATATATTTTCCAGGTAGTTCACCAAAATGCTAAGTCAAAGTCAGTCAAATGCACTAATTATTGCTAGTATGCACCGATCGGGAAGTTCCCTAACAGCAGCTATTTTGCAAAGCGCGGGCGTCTATATTGGTCGTGAGTTATTATCCCCGAATGTAGGAAATATTAAGGGACATTATGAAAATCTTGATTTTTATCATTTTCACATGGCTGTTTTGGAGTCTCAAGGAATTAATTCGTCTGGTTGGACATTGCAAGAAAAAATAGATGTAGAGGATAGATTTGTTGAAAAAGCTAAAGAAATTATCAAGAAAAATAGTCTCAGTGAAATATGGGGATGGAAAGAACCACGCACAACTTTATTTTTAGATTTTTGGGCTGAACTATTACCGGAAGCTAAGTTTATTTTTGTTTATCGTTATCCTTGGGAAGTAATAGATTCTCTATACAGGCGTGGAGATCCTATATTTCAATCTCAACCCGATATGGCAATTAAAATATGGCTACATTATAATCAAAAAATTTTGAATTGCTATAATCGATTTTCAGATCGATCCCATTTAGCAAGCCTGAATAATATTATCAGTACAAGCGATAAGTATATTGAGTCTGTTAATCAAAGGTTGCAGATTAATTTGATTTATAGTGGTGCAAATATTATTTATGAACCACCCTTATTACAACAACTGAGTTTGGATAGTTATCGGCCTAGTTTGGTTGCCCATTATTTTCCTGAAGCAATAAAGATGTATCAGGAGTTGGAAGCTAGGGCGTGGCAACCGCAAGGGGATCCGGATTTTTCATGGTTGGAAAAGATTAATGCTAATCCTTATAGGATTTGGGCTTTTCAAGACTGGGCAAGTGTGAGAAGTTTGGAGCGACAAAATCAGGTCAGTCAAAATAATGTTGATCCTGCGCAGTTAGTAAATTTACAAGCCCAATTCCAGCAAGTTCAGACAGAGTTACAACAAACTAGATTAGTGTTAGATGAGTTGATATCCCAAAGGGATGAAACTTTGGCAATAGTGGATTTATATCAAAGTCAATTGCATCAGACAGAGGAAGTTTTACAACAGTCTCAAGCACAGTTAGAGGCAAGCCGCTCCAACTTACAAAGTTCCCAAAATGAATTGCAAGAAGTTCGCTCTAACTTCCAAACTTTTCAAGATGAATTAAAAAAACTTGATACAGAAGCAAAACTAATCGGTGAATTACATCAAGCCGAGAAACTTTTGAGTGAATATGAAACTCACCTGGAAGAACTTGAAGTCATAGGTTGGCAATCTCAAACTGAATTACAATCTTTGAAAGATAATTTTCAAACTAAAGTTAATACAGAAGCAAAACTAATCGGCGAATTACATCAAGCCGAGAAACTTTTGAGTGAATATGAAACTCACCTGGAAGAACTTGAAGTCATAGGTTGGCAATCTCAAACTGAATTACAATCTTTGAAAGATAATTTTCAAACTAAAGTTAATACAGAAGCAAAACTAATCGGTGAATTACATCAAGCCGAGGAACTTTTGAGTGAATATGAAACTCACCTGGAAGAACTTGAGGCTATAACTAGCAAGTATCAAGATCAATATCTGGAATCTAAGACCCAGCTACAACAGACTCAAGCTGATGCTAACGAATATCAATATAAATACCACAAATCAGAAGATGCACTTCATAAGTATAAAACTGAACTTGAACAAAGAAAAGCTCAGTTTCACACTAGAATGAGTGAAGCAGAAGCATTAATTGAGGATTTTCAGCAGCAACTGATTCAAACGGAATCCGTTTTAACAGATTATCGGGGTTGTTATGAAGAGAATCAATTGGACTTACAGGAAGTTCGATCGCACTTACATCAAAATCAAACTGAACTAAAGCGCTATCAATCTGAAAATTATCAGTTGATTGAAGAATTAAGTATGCTTGACCAGCAAACTAAACAAAAGGGTGAAATAATCACTGAACAGCAAAAAATAATCACTGAACAGCAAAAAATAATCACTGAAAAGCAAGAAATAATCACTGAAAAGCAAGAAATAATTATGCAGCTAGAGGCGGTCAAAAACAATATTCAACAAGAAGCAGAACAATTAGAATTACTTTCTCAAGAATACCAAAGTCATATAGACGAGTTACAGCAAGCTATAGAAGATTTATTTTCAATTAAACAGGATGAGGCAAATACCTATAAGCAAGAAATCAATAAAATGCGCCAAAATCAGGTAGAGTCTGAAATTGTATTAGCGAATTATAAGTCTCAGTTAAAAGCAACTCAAGTTCAGTTAAAAGCAACTCAAGTTGAGATTGAACAACTTAAAGCTTGGCAAATTTTTAATGATAGTCAAGTAAGTGAGGGCGGGTTATCTAAATATAAAACTTTAGTATGGCAAGGGTGGCAAGCATATAATATCGGTAATTATGGTCAAATGGTCAATTATTTACAACAGTCTTTAGCTTATGCCCCCTTGTCACGGCCACAAGCTATAATAGATTGGGTTGAAAATTTCAGTCGCTTTTCTTCAGCCCAAGCTACTAGCTTAGATACTTATTCCTTGACTAACTTACCTGAATGGCAAAAGCTAGTGCGCCAAACAGCGAGATCATCACCTCCTAGGTAATGGAATGATACCTAAGTAATAAGAATTCTTTGCCACAATCTATCATTTCAGAAGTCAAACAACTTTGTAAGTTAATAGAGGTTTCTAATATGGCACTAGGTCAAGATGTTTTTGTAGAAGTATTAGAGGTTAGTCCTCAGCCCCTTCCTGCTGATGTGTTATGGGGTTTTAATATTGATGAGCCATTGGTAGGGGATGTCAGTGATTCTGATAAATTGCTAGTTAAAGGTTGGGTATTGGCGAAAAATTCAAAAGTAAAAGAAGTCCAAGTTTTGAATGGGAAAAGTTTAGTCCAGACCATCCCTGTTGACCAAACCCGTTTGGATGTAATCGCAAATTTCCCAGATGCTTCTGCTGAGCCTGGAACTGCTGGTTTTTCCTCTTGTTTAGCGCCTAGCAAACTGGAGTTGACAGAATTGCAATTGTTTGACGGAGAGGGAGAAATAGCTTTAGGAGCGGTGTTATCTAATGGTAGTAAGGTAGACTTAGGAAGAATTATAATTAGGAGGAAATTATCTCATACTGAGTATCTGGCCGGATTGGAGTCAAAAGTTAACGAAGATATAGAACGATCGAAATTACTCGTTCAATCTAGTCGTGAAAAACTAGAAGCATCTAAAATGAGATTGCAAAAACTTAAAGAAGGTTTGTAGCGATCTCTGATATAATAAAAGTCCGATCGGCAAACCACCCCGTTTTTTCGCTCTAAAATCCAAAGAGAAACATTAAAGATTAGCTTGAGCGGGCTAGATTTAGATTAAAGTAACAAGCAGAGGCGTTTTTGCATGGTTTTGAATAGTGGATTTGTGGGGAAAAAATAAAAATTTAGGAGTAATTAAATGATTTCAAACTACGCTGCAGAAACTAATCCAACATCCAAGAATGCCCCTGACGCAAATATAGAGAGACATTTTTTAGGGTATATTGATAAGATTACAGATAAATTAGTTCACGGCTGGGCTTGTAATTGTGAAGATTTTAACGAAGCTTTATGGGTTGAGGTCTATGCTGATAATGTGAATATAGGTATGGCTTACGCCAATATGTACAGGGATGACTTAAGGCATCAAGGTATCGGTGATGGCAATCACTCGTTTACTTATGAATTGCCACCTGACGCAACAGGAAAAAATATCTCCGTAAAAATCTCATCTTACGATTTTGAATTAGTTAAGAGTAAGGGATTGTTAGACGCAGAATTGTTAGCCATTAACCTAGATGATTCAGTGACACATCGTAACAAGTATCCCAGGAATAGTCTAGCTCATATTACCTACCATTATATGCCTAATGGTTGCCCTATTGTTGAGTATTTTTCTGAACCAACTATAGAAGAAGATGAATCATCTGATATTCATTTGTGCGAACGGTTGATAACTGCATTTAGAGCATCGACCCTCCCCTTTGCTCGTAAAACAGCAACTTCAGGTATGTGGAAAAGGATAGGAGATATTTTTCATTCACAGCTCTATAATATCCTTGAAGAAGGAAATCCAAGCTCACTTGCCAAATATCTTTGCAATGCTTACAGAGAAAATATTGGTCATGGATTTGCTCATATTTTAACCAGCGACATGCAGAACCCCAAATCAGCAATAGGGACAAGGATGGTTGATAATCTAATATCATTATCCGAAGCATTAGGAGTAATTGAATATGAAAACCCTGAACAAGGAAGATATGGAGTAAATATTTATGAAAACATTGATGATGTGGTATTGAAGATAGAACAGAAGGTAGGCGTTTCAATTGGTAAGCCAAAACTTTTTGGGTTGCACGGAATTAAGAATGGCGATCGAGTAATAGATATGAGGGCATCACAACATTTGTGGGCAGCTTGGCGAATGCGTGAAATCGTTGGCTTAAATAAAAATATTTGTGAAATTGGGGGAGGGTTTGGTGGTTGCTGTTATTATTCACATCTGATGGGAGCTAGGTCATACACAATCATAGACTTACCCATAATTAATGTTATATCAGGGTATTTTCTCATGAAAACTTTGGGCGAAGAAAAAGTATCACTTTTGGGAGAATCAAACAATGATAAAGCTATAAAAATAATGCCACCTTCTCAATTTTTGATGGCAACTAACAACTTCGATTTCGATATATGTTTAAATCAAGATTCGTTTCCTGAATTACCTATTGTTAGTGTATTGGAGTATCTGCAAAGGATACCTGAAGTTACTAAATCCTACTTTTTTCATATTAATCAAGAAGGATGTGCTATTACCTATGAAAACTTACCCCAGTTGAATATACATAAGATCGTGGCGGAGATGCCGAACTATAAACTTTTATATCGCTATCCTAACTGGATACGGAAAGGTTATGTTGAGGAATTGTATAGTATTGTAACTCCCCTATACCTCGATTAAAAAAAGTGGGATATCGTTAAACTTCTATCTTTGGCACATAATACAAACGAAATTAAAAATCCATCATTTCCTTAAGAGACATTCTTTTACGTTTTGCTCTTAACTCTAAACAAGATTGATATAATTCCATATCTTTTTGGTTTAAAGATACAATTTTACTTATTAACTTTTTATCACACAACAACGCTTTCAAATCATGTTTGTATTTAGGGTGTGTAGTTTCGTTAACTTGCTCTAATTCAATTTTCGGCCAGTGTAACAAATTAGTTAAATCAGTTATATCATCATCAAAAAATTCTTGAATGCCAATAAAGAAATAATCTCTATCTAATTTACAATATTGATTTAAGACATTTTGCCGACCAGGTATTTCCGCAAACTGCTCTAAACTTAAATTGCTTTCAAAAATATCCTTGTTAAGTTTGTTGGCGGACTGGTTCAAAACTTCTATGGGTCTCGAAAAAATATAATAATAATCGGACACTAACCTAACTATAGGGTTCCTAATCCACACTATTATTTTAGCCGTTGGAAATTTGGTAACAAATCGAGTTGCTAAGTGACCATGAATAACTTTATGTTTAGAAGTGATTACATCTAAATTTACTAATGATGGTTCATAGTCCAAATAACAATGCTCCTCACCATAAATTTTGGTTAATATGTTACCAAAAGAGGAACCGGCGGTTTTAGGTATATGAACCGAAACTATTTCTACTGATAAATTTGATGTTTGTTGGGATTTAGATGCTAAGGGTTGTTGATAACTGTTTAAGTCTTTTTTAAATTGTCGTAGGGAGGAACGCGCTCTCAACAAGTCTGCTTTAAATCCTTCTAAACAATAATTATTTGATTTGGATGATATATTGTCCATAATAGACCTCTTGGTATTTACACTAATATTTTATGCTTATTTTACAGGATTTTTTATTTCGGCTAGATGTCTATTATTTCTCTTAATGGATCTCCAAGTGCATAGCCTCTATCTGAGTGCTGTGAAAGCAATGGATGATAGTAGCGACTATATTCCGGTAGAGAAAGACCAAACTTTTGTAGTAAATCCTGTGGTATCATTGCGGGACAAGTTATAATTCCCGGACAATTTGTCTTTGCAGTTGCAAAAGGTGTATATGCCACTAACTTATTCTCAGAATAGCTGAAACAAGACAAATATGTTGCCAGAACACGACTGTCAGTTTCTGAAGGTAACTTAGGTAAAATTTTTAACAAAAAGTTTCGCTCGACTGCCCAAAAAAGCGGCGAAATAGCATCAACACAACGCTGACAGTTAACAGTACCAAAATAACCTGAGTCATCCAAGGATCTAGTGGTATCTGGTGAACCAATAAAGCCATCAATACCAAAAAATCCCCCAGCCCAAAGCAGATTATGTTCGTTAATGATGCGTCCCCCAACAAGCACAACATTATCAAAACCATTAATTAGACCAGCCATTTCTTGTACCCACACGGGGGAATCTTGAGCTAACTTAGCATCTAAAAAACCAATTACTTTACCTGACAAGATATTTTTGCTTGCTAATACCTGCAAAGCTGAGACAATAGAATTTGCTTGAATAGTATAAACTGAAACATTCTGAAATAGGGAAGAATCTGATTTAAGCCCAACCAACCTTTTGAATGTATCCTTTAAACCACTGTCGGGAAACACTAAAGCCAAGTTAAAATCAGGATAGTCTAAATTCAAAAGATTTGACTGGAAGTATTTAACGATTTCGTTTGCTGAAGTTACCCTAGGGATTTCAACAACGATCGTGGCTTTAGGTAAAGCACTCCTTTGAGGTTTGATACGCCATATACCATCATGGCTGAAAAGGTCATTGGCAACAACCTCAAAATGAGTTCCCAGTTTAGTCAGGCGTAAATGCTGATTTAGGACATACTGTTGACTTGTAATAGTGTAAGGTTTAGCACTCGTTTCTATAGAAGCAGTTGAGCCAGGGTGAATGCGCCATGAATACAGAACCTCTGGCACATGAATCGGGTGATATCCTGCTCTAATAATCCGCAAAAAAGTGTCCCAATCGTGACAACCAGCAGCCTTATTATCTTGGTATGCACCTATTTCAATAGCTACGCTACGCTTAATAGCACAAACATGAGCAACAAAACAGATATTGGTGAATAGAAGGTCATCCCAGTCTGGCTTGAGGAATGGGGATACAACTGTAGAGTGGATATTAGTTTTGTCTTCGTCAGAATAGAGTGCTGCTGGCCACTGATGTCGATCAATATAAGCTGCTATGATTTTCAGTGCATCAATAGTCAGAAAATCATCAGCATCTACAGGTACAATGTAATCGCCACTAGCCGCCTTAAATGCAGCGCCATATCCACCCATAATACCTTGATTAGTTTCTAACCTAAAGTAATGAACCTTCTCTCGTTGAGAAATTTTATCTAGCCACGCTCTGCACTCCGGTAAGTCACTACCATTATCCACCACAATCCACTCAAAATTATGGTATGTCTGCCTTAATATTGTTGCCTCTAGCTCAGAAAGATAGCGTTCCTTGACATTATAAACACTTAAAACCAGAGAAAATTTTATATCCTGTTTAAATAGTTTTATTTGATGATTGCGAGTCACTAAGCGTTGATTTTTCCAAGAGAGGTAGTCTAATTCCTTTTTATCTTGTTTTTTGGAAAAGTTTTTTTCATAGAATGGAGAATTAGACCTAAAGTTCGGATTATAAAAAGGATCGTTAGGATAGCCCCAAAGCAATGTAAATTGCTCCAACTCCCATAAATTAGTGCCTGATTTTGACTGACCTTCAAAATGAAACCACTCTATTGATGGCTCAATAACGATACGCAAACCCATCTGGCGCAATTTGAAACAAAAGTCCACATCGTTATAGTTTAAAGGCAACTCTTCATTAAACCCACCAACGCTTAAATAAATATCCCGTCGCGTTAAAAGACAAGCTCCTGTTGTGGCAACAGCATTATGGGTAAGTTGCAACATTGCTTGTGGCCCATTAGTCAGTCGATGTTCGCCAATCATACTATGAGTCGGACCACCATCCATCCAAAGAACACCAATATGTTGTAAGGTGAAATTTTCAAATAACATTTTCACACCTACAGCACCAACTTTGTTGAGGTTAGCTAACCCCAACATTTCCCCAAGAAAATTAGGCGTTATTGCTTGAGTATCATCATTTAGCAATAAAATAAATTCACCTTTTGCCTCTTTTACGCCCAGGTTAATTTTTTCTGCAAGGTTGAATGGTGAGGATTGATAATTAACAAGGTGGATATTTTTTATCTTATTTAAAAAATGTCGCGTAGATTGAGACAAATCACCATTTTCAATTACAATCAACTCATAATTGTTATATCCAGCATAATCAATAATACTCTGAATGCAATTGCAGAGCAAATCAATGCTCTGACCGCCAATCATGGCACTGCGACCGGCTGTTGGGATGACTATGCTGACAAGTGGTTTGCTCTCAGGAGGTGCGTAAATTATTCTCCAATTACCCGCACTTAAACGGCTGACAACCTGACCAGATAGATTCTGGTTCTCTAGGTAACTCATTAGTGCTTGCTTTTGAAGTTCAATAGCACTTGGTTTATTGGCAAGAGTTTGAGCCGTTGATGTATTGGTTGCACGCCAATGATATAAAATTTTGGGGATGTGATGGAATCGGTCAGTTATAGCAGAAACCCGTAAGGCTAAATCATAGTCCTGGGTTCCATCAAATGCAGAACGAAAGCTACCAGCGAGAGCGATTATTGTAGCACGGTAAACGGTAAAATGACCTATATACATGGTGCTAGTCAACAAATCCGGCGACCATCCTGGCTTGAAAGTTTTATCAAAGCTCTCACCATGAACTGAGAACTTGTCCTCATCACTATAAATAACATCTAGGTTCTGCTCATCATTGAGCGCACAGGCTATTTCTAGCAAAGCGTCCGGCGTGATCTCGTCATCGTGATCTAGTAGTCCAATAAACTCCCCAGTCGCTAGTTGTAAAGCAGAGCGTGACGCAGCAGAGATCCCGCTATTTTGAGATAAAAAAGTTGCTTTAATTCGATGGTCTTGCTTCTCGTAACTCAGCAGAACATCCCTTACATATATGGAATTAGAACCATCATCGGCTAGGCATAATTCCCAATGGGGATAAATTTGCTTTTTAACGGACTCAATACATAGTTCAAGAAACTCTCGCTCTGGATTAAAAACAGGAACTATAATAGAAATTATTGGTTTGTACGTCAACTGAGCGAGTCTTTGTAAGCTGGAAGGTATATCAATATTATCAATCCAAATTTCCTTTTTCTGCTCCAATTCAATTTGTATCGATTTTAGCCGAGTATTTCCTTCGGTCCAACCATGCAGAAGAAAATGCTCGTATCCAGACTTGTAAATACCTTGATTGACGACATTACTTACATCAGGATTTTCTCTGAGATAAACAGCCTCTATATAACCTGGTAATCGCTTACGCAGACCTTGTATATCTTCGGAAGCGCCATACTCCATCCAATGATCGAAACCTGATTTGAAGTTTCCCTGATTTACACCTTCTGCAACATCAGCATGAAATTGCAAATATAATTTTTCACAAAAGGTAGATTGTTTTAATTCACAATCTTTGGGTTCAAACAAGGAATTAACTACCTCATTTTCTTGTATGAGTAGAGCTTCTGCTAAATGTTGTTTGACCACTTCAGAATTAGGACTGATTTCCCAAGCTTTCTGGTAAGCTGTGATCGCCTCATCATACCGCCCCAACTGATACAGAGCAAACCCCAAATGATCCTGAGCCTCCAGCGAATTCGGATCGAACTCAACTGATTTGCGATAGGCCCCGACAGCTTGATCCCACTTTTGCAGTTTCGCCAAAGCATCGCCCAAATGCTGGTAAACCACCGCCGCATCAGGGACAAGCTCAAGCGTTTTCTGGTAAGATTCGATCGCCTCCTCCCACCGCTGCACGATCGACAAAGTATGCCCCAAATAGTGATGGACGATCGCCGAACCCGGTTCCAACTCAGCGGCCTTGCTGTAAGCCGCGATCGCCTCCTCCCATTGACCCTGTGCCGCTAAAGCCGTTCCCAATTTATAGTAAAGCCAATGGAAATCTGGTTTTAACTGAATCGCCTTTCGGTAATAACCCACCGCTTCTGCTAATTCATTCTTACCTTGCAAAGCCTCTGCCAACTTCAGGTACAAATCTCCCTCGCCCGGATTTAGATCGATCGCATGACACAAGCACTCAATCCCTTCATCAACCCGTCCCTGTCTTGCCAAAGCCTCCCACAAATTTTGGTAAGGCAAAGCCGATTCCGAGTCAAGCTCGATCGCTTTTCGCAAACAACTTATAGATTCATCCAGTTGACCTTGCAAACACAAAGCCTTGCCTAAACTATTGTGAAACTCGTAGAAATCCGGATATATTTCCACAGCTTTGCGGTACGCAGCAACGGCTTCATCTAGATTACCCTGCTGTTCCAAAACCTCTCCTAAATTGTGCCAAGACCAAGCCGAATTCGGGTTAAGTTCGCAGGCCCTGCAGTAACTTTTTTCCGCCCCATCCCGCTGCCCCAATTTCGCCAAAACTTCACCCAAATTGTGGTGATACCAGGAAAAATCCGGGTTGAGTTCTGTACAGCGCTGGTAGGCGGCGGCGGCTTCCTCTAATTTACCAGACTGTTTCAAGAGGTTGCCTCTATGAAAATAATTAGAAGCTGTCTCTTCATGCACTTGTAATGAATTATTCATAATTTTGTACCCGAGATTTCATTTTTTTTAGCTTGGTCGAGGCTGGGTTTATAAGTACCTTGTATCTGACATCTTGCACCAATGTCAATCTTCAGGATGCTCGCGCGGGGTGGGGCGGTTTTTTTAGTCTTTGGGTATCCCTTGAAGCTATCGGTGAACCCGCCCCTGCAGGTTTTTGACATTGGTGCCGTCTGGTGAATTGTATCGGTCTTCTGTCTGAGTCACAATCCTCTCGATCCCCCCTAGCCCCCCTTAGCAAGGGGGGGACAAGAGCGTTCAAAGTTCCTCTTCTTGAGTCTGAGTCACAATCCTCTCGATTTCCCTAGTCCAGGGCGGGTACGGGGGTGAACAATAAGCGTTCAAAGTCCCCCTTCTTAAGGGGAATTTAGGGGGATCGAGACTTTGGTGCAAACTAGAGATACAGAAGGTTTTAGGCTTAAGTTGACACCCTAAACTCATGGGGATGTTCCTAATTCGTCGGCCGCCAATTCTCGTCCTCCAATCTGATACCGCTATCTTGACACGCTCTGGTTAAATGAGGGCTGTAGTAAGGGTCATTATCAATATACTTTTGCCAGCGGCTTTCCATCAGCTTCGATTCTTTTTTCAGCCGCTCTTTCTTTTCAGGCGAGTCCTCGTAACCTCGACTTTTAGATTCGTGGTGGTAGAGAACTACATGAGGCAGGTAAATATTGCGATACCCTTTCTCTAGCATCTTCAAACACAAATCCACATCATTGTAAGCCACTGTTAGTTCCTCGTCAAACCCCCCAACACTTTCAAATACTTCGCGGCGACACATTAAACACGCAGCAGTTACCGCTGAAACATTGTTCATGCCTACCACATTCCCGAAATAGCCAGGAATCGATCGCGGCATATGGTAATAACTGTGACCGGCAACTCCGCCGCCGAGTCCCATCACCACTCCCGCGTGCTGGATTTTGTGATCTGAGTATATCAACAAATTGCCCACAGCCCCGATCGAGCTTCTCTGAGCTTGTTCAACCATCCCGTCAATCCAATCGGGAGTAATTACCTCTGTATCGTTATTCAAAAACAGCAAGTAATCTCCCTCCGCTTTGCTAGCAGCGTAGTTGTTAATCTTCGAGAAATTGAAGGGAATGTCTAGTCGGTAACTTTTAAATCTGGCTGATTCCTTAGCCGTCCATTTAGCTAGAATTTCCGCCGTGTGTTGCTCTTGACTGCCGTTATCGATGACTATAACTTCGTAGTTGGGGTACACGCTCTTAGTAAAGATAGACTCCAAGCAATTGTCCAAAACATCGCCCAAATCCCGGGTCGGAATAATGATGCTGACCCGCTTGTAATCCGCAATTTTGTAGCGTGCAATAAAGTGTCCCAAAAAGTAGGGAACGCCTTCTATTTTCCCCGGTTCGCCCCTGCGTTCGATCGCCTCTTGCAAAGCTTTTTGCCCTGCATCATAGGCATAGGGTTTAGCCTCTACACCGCCAGCAGCCGAACCTGCGTGCATTCTCCAGTGGTAAAGAATTTTAGGAATGTGAAATATTTTGTCAGTTTTTTCTGTAAACCTCAACACCAGATCGTAATCTTGAGCTCCTTCAAAACCTGCTCTAAAACCGCCGATTTCATTGATTAGCGATCGCCTGTAAGTTCCCAAATGGCAAGTGTACATCCGAGATAAAAATGAATCCGGACTCCATTCTGGCTTGAAGAAAGGATTTATCAGTTCCCGATCTTGGTAAATCTTATCTTCATCTGAATAAATCATGTCCGCTTCCGGGTGGCGGTTCAGCAGCAGCACCACTTCATACAATGCCTCTGGTGTCAGCGTATCGTCGTGGTCTAGCAAAGACACAAATTCACCCGTCGCCAACTCCAAAGCAGAATTAGAACAGTGAGAAATGTGACCGTTTTTGGTTCTGTAAGCTACTTTTATCCGGCTATCTTTGGCTGCATATTCTTGCAAAATTTGCTTGACATGAGGCGCGGTTGATGCATCATCCGCAATGCACAATTCCCAATAAGGATATATCTGATTGAGAACTGATTCTATTGCCTCCTTTAAATAATTTTCTGGCGTATTGTAAGCCGGCATGACGATGCTAATCAGCGGCTTGTAGTTAAAGATTTCTAATATTTCCGCCATCTTCCGCAAGTCAGCTTCTCTGGGGCTGTTCTTAGCGCGCCACTTCGTGTAAGCTGGGTCTTGACCGAGGAATAGCGAATCTCGCAAGTTTTGATAATCCAAACCAAAAAGTTTCGGATCTAGTTTGCTCGCCGTCTGATAAGCTTCCAGAGCTTCCGAAAGCTTGTCTTGTTTAGCTAAAGTTTTTGCTAAATTGTAGTACGACCAGCCAAAGTCAGGAGCCACCTCGATCGCTTTCCGATAAGCGCCAACAGCTTCATCAAGCCGACCTTCTTGTTGAAATAGATCGGCTAAATTGTGGTGCGACCAAACAAAACTTGGATTCAGTTCTGCCGCTTTCCGATAGCTTTTTATAGACTCATCAAATTTACCTATTGATTTTAGGACATCGCCTAAATTGTGGTGAGTTCCAAAGTAGTTAGGATTAATTGAAATTGCTTTGCGGTAGGCGGCCACAGCCTCGGCAAATTTACCTTCTTCTTGCAGAGACGCCCCTAATTCGTGGTACTCCGCAGCTATCCCAGGGGTGTGTTCTATCGCATTTCCAGAGTGTCCGTGAACAGCGTGAGGGATCTTTTCGGTCGCTTTAGTTATTCCCTTTTTTTTTAACACCTCTTCTAAGCGTTCAGAAATAGCCTTGTCATCAGGTCGAATCTGCAAAGCCATCTGATAAAAGACGATCGCCCCATCGGGCCAATTCTTCCGCACCAAAGCATCAGCCAACTCAACATAAAGATCGGCATCATTCGGCGCAATCTCTAGCGCCTTGTGATACAACTGCACGTCATCAGGATTCTCATCAATCGCCCGCCGGTACAAACGCATCGCTTCCTTCAAATCCCACTGCGACCGCATCCTCACAGCATCAGCCAACTTTTGCGAAAGCCACGGTAAATCCCCCTGAATCTCCGCAGCGCGGCGGTAAGCGGCGATCGACTCATCCCACCGTTCCAGCTTCTCAAAAGCCGTTCCCATGTTGTAATAAGTCCACGGAAAATCGGGATTTAACTCGGCCGCGCGCCGGTAAACATCGATCGCTTCCTCCCACCTTTCCATTTCTAGCAGCACGTCGCCCAACTTGCTCTGCGACCAGAAGAAATTCGGATTAACTTCGTTAGCACGCTGGTAGGCAACAACCGCCTCATCCCACCGTTCCAACTTCACCAGCGATTCTGCTAAATTGTTGTGCGCCCAAAAATGGTCGGGATTGAGTTCGATCGACCTTTGGTAAGCCGAAATTGCCTCATCCCACCGTTCCCGTTTAATCAGCGCGTCTGCTAAATAATTGTGCGACCAACTGAAATCTGGATTTAATTCTGTTGCTTTGCGGTAAGACTCTACAGCTTCTTCCCACCGTTCCAACTTAACCAGAACGTCTGCTAAATTGTTGTGAGACCAGCTAAAATCTGGATTTAATTCGATCGCTTTGCGGTAAGCATTTACAGATTCCTCCCACCGTTCCAACTTAACCAGTGACTCAGCTAAATTGTTGTGCGACCAAGAAAGATCGGGATTGTTTCTAATCGCATTAGTGTAAGCTTCTACCGCCGCTTCCCACTGTTCTTGATTTCTGAGAATTTCGCCCAATTCGTGATAAGCTGCGCCTGCATTTGGGTTCAACTCAACCGCGCGCCGGTAACACTCAATTCCCTTATCTACCTTACCTTGCTCGATCAAAGTTTTGGCTAAATTTTCGTGTTCCTCAGCCGTGCCCGACTTGGGGTCGATCGCAAATGCTCGATACCAAGCCTCAGCCGCCGCCTCCGACTTGCCTAACTGCGTCAAAAGTTTCGCAAAATTGCGAAAAGCACCCGCAAAATCCGGCTTGAGGGCGATCGCCTTTTCGTAAGCAGAAACCGCTTGCTGCCACTGTTCTTGCTGCGCGCAAATGCTGCCGTAATTAGCATAAGCTTCGGCAAAATTTGGGTTAATTTCTATTGCTTTGACATAGCAACTTTTAGCTTCATCAATTTTGCCGCCCGCTTGCAGCGCGTTGCCCAGCATTTTGTAAAGCGGCGCTTCCGGCTTAATTTGCAGCGCCTTCTTGCAAGCTGCGATCGCCTGTTCCAATTTGCCCTGAGCAAAATAGCCTTCCGCCAGTATTTTGTATGCTTCTGGATCTTCTATATTAATTGGAGAATTAACTGCCTGCTGAACTGGCGGCTTAACTGGCGGCTGCACTGGCGGCTGCACTGGGGTGGCTGCGGGCTGCTGCTTAACTGCACCGTTTGTCGCAGTGGCACCCGCCAAAGTTTGCTGTCCCTCGCTGCCGTTTCTGGCATTAGCTGCATTCAGTTCAATAGCTTTGCGATAATATGCTGTCGCTTCCTCTAACTTGCCTTGTTTTTTTAGCGCTTCGCCCAAATTTTGGTAAGCAGTTGCCACATTAGGATTTAATTTTATGGCGCGATCGTAACAAGCGATCGCTTCGGCGAATTTTTCCTGCCGAAAAAAAGCGTCGCCCATATTCAAGTGTTCCCCAGGCGGTACTTTTTCCGGTTCCAAACTAAATGCTTGATACCAGCACTGCTGCGCTTCTTCCGGTTTGCCAATTTGTCCGAATACTTTTGCTAAATTCCGGTAAACTCCCGCGAAATTCGGCTTAATCGCGATCGCCTTTTGATAAAATCCGATCGCCTCCTGCCATTTTTGCTGCCCGGCGCCCAGGCTGCCCAAATTCGCGTATACTTCCGCAAAATTCGGTTCTATTTCAATCGCTTTAGCGTACCAGTGCCGCGCCTCTTCCATCCTGCCTTGAGCTTGCAGCGCGTTGCCCAAAGTCTTGTAAGCCGGTGCAAAATTGGGATGAATTTTCAAAGCTTGTTCGCAGGATGCGATCGCTTCTTCTATTTTTCCTTGGGATAAGTATGTTTCTCCCTGTTGGTTAAATTGAACCGCTGTTGATTCTGTACTGACTGTTGATGGCATAGGGGCGGCGGCTCCACAAGTAGCAAGTAAATTATAGGATTCAAAATGTTTCACAATTATACAGCGGTTTGACGCCAACAATTGTCGTCTTACCCAAGCTGTCGAGAATGTGATGGAAAGGTTCAACAATAGCAGAATACGATCGCGATCGCGTAACTCCGGCAAAAAAGCGATCGACCTTATGCGCCTCGGTTGTTTCCAGGCATTCTGCTGCTTGCACCCGATCTAGCGGTTTTCACGCCCCATAAGAGATGCCAGAGTCGGCGAATGTCAGGATTTTCGAGGTTGGGTTTGTACCTCCAGAAACCTGAGAAAGGCGATAGTGCCGCAGACGACGATCCAGCGGCAATAGTTCCTCACACACCAAAATCGATGGCAGGCAAGATGTCTGCACCACAAGACTTATTGAAGAAATATATTAAAATAATTAACAGTAAATGTTCTGTCAACTTTCCTTAAAATTGCGGTAATTTTGATGTTGTTAGAGCCACCCCCTCAACTTGTCGGTGAAAAGCGTCTCACCTTTCGCGAGATCGATTGGCAAGCCTTTAAGCAAATTCAAAGTTTGCTGATGGAGCGCACCCGCGCCCGCTTTACCTACGATAATGGAGTATTAGAAATTACCATGCCCCTCGAAGGACACGAACGCTCTGCTCGCTTGATTGAACTCTTTGTTAGAGTCCTTGTAGTAGAGATGGGGATGAGAATGAAGACGATGGGATCGACTACGCTCGATCGCGAAGACCTACTCAAGAGCGCCGAGCCAGACAATGGATATTACATCCAGAATTATGCCTTAGTTGCCGATCGTGAGGTTAATTTGAATGTCGATCCAGCCCCGGATTTAGTCGTGGAAGTGGATATTACCCATACCGATATCAATAAAAATACACTCTATGCCAGTATGGGCGTGCCTGAGTTTTGGCGGTTTAACGGGCGGGTGTGGCGGATTCTGCAATTAGTCGATGGGGCTTATGTGGAGTGCGATCGATCTCCGACTTTTCCTATCGTTGAAAAAACGGATTTATTCCGGTTTCTAGAAGCGGCTTTCATTGATGAAGTTGCCGCCGAGATTGATTTTCGTCAATGGGTGCGACAGCAGATTCTAGGCGGAGTAGAGTAAGTGCGATCGCGCTCAAACTAGAATAGCCTTTTTAGCAAAAAACGATCGCCCTTTTGGGAGAAAGCGATCGCCCTTTTTTTCCACAATTAGTTAACAACTATTAGCAATTACTAATTAAGCCGCTGCGTCTGCGTCTGCGTCTGCGTCTTCTGCTTCAGCACCTGCTTGAATTCCGAGCACGGTAACAACCACCTGATCTGGTTCGCCGAGAGCTACCACTCCGGCAGGCAAAACTAATTCGTGAATGTGCAGCGCATCCCCAACCTTTAAATTAGAAATATCTACTTCAATTCCTTCAGGAATGCTGTCAGGTTTGCACTTCACTGCTAGTTGTGTCAGCACGGTATCCAAGATGCCGCCTTCTAACTTAACGCCGACAGCTTCGCCGACAAAATTCAGCGACAATTCAACTTCCAGGCTGTCTTGAGTCGCCACGGAGAAAAAGCTCAGGTGGTAAGGATAGCCCTTCCAAGGATGAACTTGAACTTCCCGGAGCAAGGTTTTTCCGCTCCAAGAGAGGTCGGGAATGCTGAGGTCAATTAGGGTATTGTTGACTGCGTGCTTTTTGAGCAGGTGTTCAACTGTTTTGGCTTTGATGGTAAGGGAAATGGATTCAGATCCTTTGTGACCGTAGAGGACGGCGGGAATCAATCCAGAGCGGCGGAGGGCGTTAGGTTTGCTGCCTTCTGCCCGCTTTTGACATTCTACTGCGAGTTCCATTTTATGACTTTCTGCTGATTGTTTTCACATTTTACCAGAATTGTGATATTGCGATCGCCCTTAATTAAACGACCCGCTGAAGATACTGATAATCTTCGTTTTCAACACATTTTAGCAAGTCCAGCAATTTCCTCAAACGGTAGGTTGCTGTTTGATACTCTTCTTTGAGAGGGGAATCTCCCAGCTTGGTGAGGACGGTATCGCTTTCGCAGATAATTGCATCTCGGAAAAAATTTCTGAGCTTCTGGCGAATATCTCGATCTAACTCAACTACAGGTAGCTTCTCCTCTTCTTCATCTATCAAAATATTTCTGGGGAGCGATTTGCCGATTTGGGAAAATTCTGATTTTGCCAACCACTCGTAAACGTCTTCAGATATTTCGACATAGTGCGGTGGTCGAGCTGTTTTTAAGGCATAAAAAATAATATCTAACATTAGCTTTCTTCTTGGCCTTCCTGATTCAACAACTCACTTTCTGGAAAATTTTCTACCCAAGCTACATCTCCTTTGTCGAATACAGCCTTAGCCGATTGAGTAATTTTTCCTGTGGTAATAACTCCAATCACAGTTCCTTTTTGACATATTTCCTTAGCTTTTGTGGAATCTATTTTCTTGGTTTTCCAGGCTTTGATTTCAATATGCGGTTCATTCATTATTGTTTATATTTTTTTATAAATTAACTATTAAATTCGCTCTGCCAATTGCGGAGTAGCTGTTTAACTCGGGGAACATCCCAATCGTTGACTATCAAAATATCACCTTTGGGATTGTTTCCGGTTGTTCTCTTGGCTTGTATTCCTTGTTTTCCTAGCTTTATTATAATCCACCCAATCATGTCTCTGTGAACTTCTAGCCGTGCTATCAGTTCATCCTCGTCAGTCATTTACGTAACTCCTTATAAATAAGGATGCACTTGACCTCGCCGCAGATCGAGTGCACTAATCTCCTGGAACCTTGAGCTAGGTGGGTGGCGGCGAGGCTGGCAACAGCTTCGAGTATTATGGATCGAGACCCAACATTATATTTTACCTCACAACGTTAAGCTGGTGCTGCTACAGGCATACCGTCAGCAGAGAGCAAAGCGCGCTTCGGGCCGTGAATCGGGTCTTCTACAATAATAGTTTGGTCGCGGCTGGCACCGAGAGAAACGATCGCGATCGGCACTTCCATCAAATCTGCCAAAAACTTCAGATAATTCAAAGCTTGCTGGGGCAAATCTTCCAAATTCCGGCACTCTTCCGTAGACTGTTTCCAACCGGGAAGGGTTTCGTAAATAGGTTTGCACCGAGAAAATATCCGGGAACCTTTGGGGAAATCAACACATTTTTCGCCGTCAATTTCGTAAGCAACGCAAACTTTTATTTCTTCTAATTCATCCAAAACATCTAGTTTGGTAATTGCCAGACAGTCAAGGCCGTTGATGCGGACTGCGTAGCGGCCGATTACCGCGTCGAACCAACCGCAGCGGCGTTTGCGGCCGGTTGTCGTGCCGAATTCTGCACCTCGATCGCCCAAAATTTGGCCTATTCCATCTACCATTTCGGTAGGGAATGGGCCTTCCCCGACGCGGGTTGTATAAGCTTTTGCTACGCCAATTACGCGATCGATCGCTGTCGGGCCAACTCCGGTTCCCACACAAGCCCCACCAGCGATCGGATTGCTCGAAGTAACGTAAGGATAAGTACCGTGGTCTAAGTCTAATAAAGTGCCTTGCGCGCCTTCAAACAGAATATTTTTCCGCTTGTGAATTCCCTCATAAATCTTCAGGGAACTATCTACTACGTGCGGCCGCAAACGTTCGGCATAAACTCGATATTCATCAATTACGTCTTGCGGATTTAAAGGCGGCAAATTGTAGAGTTTTTCTAGAAGGACATTTTTACAGTTAATCGTCCATTCCAATTGTTCTTGCAACCCTTCCAAGTCCATTAAATCGAGCATCCGAATCCCAGTGCGTTCCGACTTGTCGGCGTAAGTAGGGCCGATGCCGCGTCCCGTCGTCCCGATTTTATAATTTCCCCGCTGCGTTTCCGATGCTACATCAATTAATCGATGATAGGGCATCGTGACGTGAGCCGTCTCCGAAATCATCAGCGAGGTTGTTGAAATATTCAGTGCCTCTAGCTGATCTAACTCTGCAATTAAAACTTTAGGGTCGATCACCGTACCGCAGCCGATGATACACTCTTTATCAGGGTAGAGAATCCCGGACGGAATTAAGTGCAGTTTGAAAGTTTGACCGTTTACTACCACGGTGTGACCGGCGTTGACGCCCCCTTGGTACCGGACAACGATATCTGCGGATTTGCTGAGCAAATCGGTAATTTTGCCTTTTCCTTCATCGCCCCACTGGGCGCCGATCACAACTACGTTAGCCAAGGGTTTCTCGCGTTCAGTTCAGGTTGACACAATCTCCGATTATGTATGAATGCGTCCTCAATGTCAAATAAATTTTTGTTACAATTGAGAGACTTGAGGCTGTATTGCTCTCAAAAACCAACTTCCAGCACTATCGGGGGACTTGGGAAGGGAGAGTAGGAGAGGGGAAGAATGGGTGAGGATTTGACGAGTTTTTAGGGGAATCCCACGTGCAGCTTAAATGTGGAAGAGTTTACCTGCTGGAGGTTGTTGGCTAGTATTTGGGAAAACCCGGTTTCTGGCCGCTGATGCGTATAGGACTAAATTACAAATTCTTCAATCCTTCAATTCTTCAATCCTTCAATTCTTCAATCCTTCAATTCTTTCAATCTAAAATCTAAAATCTAAAATCTAAAATCGCATGACTTTACACGCTGAGTTGCACCGCCATCTGGGTGGTTCTGTCGTTCCTAGGGTGCTGTGGCGGTATTTCGACCGCCACAATGCTGAGATGGTTAATCGATTTCAAGAATACTCGGAGTTTGAGGAGTTTTACACTCGTCCGCGCAATACTCTCAATGAGTATTTGGAACTGCACACATTGGTAGAAAGCGTTCAAACTGTTGAGACGTTGCCTTATTTCATCTATCGGTTGATGCGGGGCGCTTACGTGTTTGAAAATCTGGCTTATTTGGAGTTGCGCTATACGCCTTATTTGCGGACTCCCGAACATTTGGAACAGTCAGAACGCATTGATTTGATGGCAGAAATTGTACAAGTTGTGGGCAAGGCAAGTCAAATTAGCGATTGTCCGATTGTTACCAGCCAAATTTTGTGCATGCACTCGCGTTTGCCTTATGAAGTGAATCGGGCGATCGTAGATTTGGCGGCCGGGATGGGAGAATATGTTTGCGCGATCGATATAGCTGGCGGCGATGATTGTATTGGCGAGCGTTTGGAGGAGTTTGTGGGATTGTACCAGTACGCGAGGTCGATCGGCATCAAAACTACCGGCCACCTCTACGAAACTACCTCTGGGTGTTATCCCGAACTTTTGCCCTATCTGATGCGTATCGGCCACGGGATTCAAATTCCGTTAAAATATCCCGAATTGCTGCCAGAAGTCGCGCGCAGGGGTCAATGCTTGGAAGTTTGCCCGACTACCTATCTCAAAACGGGGACGTTGCAGGATATGCGCGAATTAAAGGTTGTGTTCGATCGATGTTTTGAAGCTGGTGTCGATATTGCCATTTGTACCGACAACGCGGGATTGCACAACGTGCGATTGCCTTTCGAGTACGAGAATTTGTTAACTTTGGATATCATTGATTTTCGGCAATTGCAAGCGTGTCAAAATGCTGCTTTCCGCCATGCTTTCGCGTGGCCTTACGGGGAGCAACCTGCCCAAATGCTGAATGGTTTGTTGCAGCATGAGTCTGTAGGGGCGCTCGTTAATTAAAGAATATCTATTGAATGAGGCGCGAAGGAAGAGAAAGAGAAAGATAGGTAGATATTTTCAGGTAAAAACTCTACTGGAAATGAGAAAAAGCTCTTTCTTCTCTGCCTTCGCGCTCTTTGCGTCTTCGCGGTTCGTTTAAAAAAGATGTTTGTAAAATTATAATAAGCATCTGGCAATCGGCAATCGGTAGCAAGTTATAGTTTGAAGGCAGAATCATCAATATAAAAAGATAAAAAAACGATGACAAATATGGACGCTTACTGGATGCCCTTCACTGCCAACCGACAGTTTAAAGCGAACCCGCGAATATTGGTTTCGGCAAAAGATATGCACTTTACAACTGATGATAACCGATCAATTTTAGATGGTACTGCGGGGCTGTGGTGCGTGAATGCAGGACACGCCCGCGAGACAATTGCCGAAGCAGTTAAACAGCAGGTTTTGCGTTTGGATTACTCCCCAGCTTTTCAGATGGGACATCCGGGGGCTTTTGAATTAGCGGAACGTTTGGTAAAGATGATTCCGGGCAATTTCGATCGCGTTTTCTTTACTAATTCGGGTTCGGAATCTGTTGAAACAGCGTTAAAAATTGCGATCGCTTATCACCGGGTAAAAGGTGAAGGAACTCGCCAAAGATTGATCGGCAGGGAACGCGGCTATCACGGCGTTGGTTTTGGAGGAATTTCTGTCGGCGGTATCGGTACAAACCGCAAGTTTTTTGGCAGTTTGCTCACGGGAGTCGATCATTTGCCTCACACTCACAATCTCGAACACAATGCTTTCAGCCGCAAACAACCGGAATGGGGAGCGCATTTGGCGGATGAATTGGAACGGATTGTCGCTTTGCACGATGCGTCTAATATTGCAGCGGTAATTGTCGAACCGGTGGCTGGTTCTACAGGTGTTTTGATTCCGCCGAAAGGTTATTTGGAGAGGCTGCGGGCGATTTGCGACAAATACGGAATTTTGCTGATTTTTGATGAGGTAATTACCGGATTCGGGCGACTCGGATCGAGTTTTGCTACGGAATATTTTGGGGTGGTTCCCGATATTGTGACGGCGGCGAAAGGGATAACTAACGGTACGGTGCCGATGGGGGCGGTGTTTGTGAAAGAAGGCATTTACGATGCTTTTATGAATGCTCCTGAAAATGCGATCGAGCTTTTTCACGGTTATACTTATTCTGGTCATCCTCTGGCTTGTGCGGCTGCTTTGGCGACGCTGGATATTTATGAGGAAGAAAGGCTATTTGAACGGGCAGATAAGATGGCTGGTTACTGGGAAGATGCGGTGCATTCTTTGAAGGGCGTGCGGCACGTAATTGATGTCCGCAATCTGGGACTGGTGGCGGGTATTGAGTTGGAATCTATTGCTGGGAAGCCGGGGAAACGGGCTTTTGATTGTTTCTTGCAGTGCTATGAAAAAGGCTTGCTAATTCGCACGACTGGTGATATTATTGCTTTGTCGCCGCCGCTGATTATTGAGAAAGAACATATCGATCGTCTTGTGGAAATTTTAACTGGGGTTTTGCAGGAGATGGAGTAGGATTTAATGAACCGTTTTCGTCGCGAAGGAAGAGAAAGAAGAAGATGTTTTCCGGTAAAAAATCTACTTAGAAATGACATCAAATTCGTGGGGATCGGAATTATTTATCTCTCTCTTTTCTTCCTCTGCGGTCTCTGCGGTCTCTGCGGTTTAATCATTCCGAAACAACCGTAAACGATATGAAAAAGACCTCTCTCTCTCTTTCCTTCCTACCCTACCCTTCACCGAACCCCTGCGGGGAACGGGAACGGCTTCGCCGAACGCGCTCTTTGCGTCCTCGCGGTTCGTTCAAATAATTAAAAAGCGCTATAATAATTAACAACTAACGACGAATTACGAATAACTATGGTGCAATTAACTGCAAAAATCTCTGCTAACGAGTTGGCAAATTTGGCTGTAGATTTGATTCGGAAAACAGGTTGCGAGTACGGTGATGTGCGTTTTTGCAGTTATCGAAGCCAGAATCTTTACGCGCGCGATCGATCTTTAAGCAATTTGTCCGATAATGTAAGTTCCGGTTTTGGCGTGCGAGTGCTTCTAGACGGCGCTTGGGGGTTTGCCGCCAGTCACAGCAAAACGCCGGCAGAGGTTGCAAGAATAGTCGCTTTGGCTGTAGAAATCGCTAAAGGCAGCCGCTTAACTCAGAAGGAACCGGTGCGGTTAGTGCCTGTGGAAAAATATGTCGATACCTACATTACTCCCATCGCCATTGACCCTTTTTCTGTACCCGTTGCTGATAAAGCGGAACTGCTGCTAACTATCAACGAGAAGCTGCTAGCACACGCCGAACAAGGCATTAAAAAAGCTGATTCTTTTTTGCAGTCAAGCCGCGAAGACAAGGTTTTTGCTTCTACAGAAGGCTCGCTAATCGAACAAACAATCTACCGCAGTTATCCGGGTTTTGGCTGTACGGCAATTGCGGGCGGCGATGCCCAAAGTCGCAGTTACGAACGACCGCCGCTGAATATCGGTTACGAACATATTAATCCCGATGATTTGTTGAGTCAAGTCGAAAGAGTTGCCGCCGAAGCTATTGAGAAAGTGCACGCTCCCAAAATCCCGGCTGGTATTTGCAAATCTCTGATTCTTAAGCCGACAAATTTGTATTTGACAATCCACGAATCAGTAGGACATCCAACAGAATTAGACCGAGTTTACGGCTACGAGTCTAATTTTGCTGGCACGAGCTTTGCTACTACTGATAAGTTAAATAAACTGCAATACGCTGCACCTTGGGTGAATTTTAAGTGCGATCGCACTCAGCCGGGCGGTCGCGGTACAATGGGTTACGATGATGAGGGCGTAAAATCACAAGAGTGGTACGTTGTCAAGGATGGGATTTTAGTTGATTATCTCACTGACAGAGAGACGGCTTATCGCCTCGGACGTGCCAGCAGCAACGGTTCTGCTTGCGCTGACAGTTGGTCGAGCGTGCCGATGGTGAGAATTCCCAATTTGGGATTGGAACCGGGCCCGGATGGCGGCAGCCATACTGCTACTTTGGCAGAGATGATTGCTGATACGGAAGACGGGATTTTAATCGACGGTATGGGCAGTTTTTCGATCGACCAACAGCGGCGCAATTTTCAATTCGGCGGCGATGCTTTTTGGAAGGTGGAAAAAGGTAAAGTTGTCGGTATGTTGAAGGATGTAACTTATCACGCGATGACTACTGATTTCTGGAATCAAATAGATGCGATCGGGCCGGCTTCGGAGCTGGTTCAGTGCGGTACTAATATATGCGGAAAGGGCGAGCCGATGCAGGTTGCTCAGATGACTCACGCTTGTGTACCGGTGCGAGTGAGGGATATTCAAATTGGGGGAAATTCTTAATTAGATTGTAGGCTGTTAACGTGAAAATTCCACCGGATGCTATAATACCCGAAGCAAAATTAACGCGCTATCTACTTGTTTTAAAAGCGCAAGA
The DNA here is from genome assembly GCF_036704885.1 of Microcoleus sp. F4-D5. Classification (NCBI taxonomy): domain Bacteria; kingdom Bacillati; phylum Cyanobacteriota; class Cyanophyceae; order Oscillatoriales; family Microcoleaceae; genus Microcoleus; species Microcoleus sp. F4-D5. The sequence continues at coordinate 168,948 of NZ_JAUBSX010000002.1, forward strand.
TGACAAGTCAAAGTTTCTGAGTCAGGGTGGTTTTAGCAAAGATAACGCAGAAGCTTTGTTAGCAGCAATCCAGTTTTTGATAACCTCAGGAGATGCTGTAGAAGATGGTGCTAATGAATTCGGAAAGTTCTTTCGCGCTGAAGGTGAGCTGCCAGGAGTTAACGGACGTAATTTAACAGTTGTTACAATTTGGTTGCAGTGGCAAATTGACGGAAGTTTTCATTTTATTACTCTCAAACCGAAAAAGGAGTCTCGACGTGAAACTTGAACTTTACCAGCGTGTAGCATTGTGTCGGGATATACCGCTATATCAGCTAAAAAAAGGCGATGTAGCGATGCTAGTCGATCGCGTACCTCACCCAAACGAAGGCGAAGATGGCTGCGTTCTAGAAATATTTAATGCTTTAGGAGAATCGATTTTAGTTGTGGCTGTCTCCCGTTCTGATGTGGAACTTCTGCGAGCTGATGAAGTGTTAGCAGTTCGCTCTTTAGTACAGGCGAGTTAACCGCTGTATCGCGGTTCAAAATGTTTTCAAATACAACAAATTTTCCTAGCATTTTAGCTTATGCTCGTAACATCCCCCCCACTTTTAAGTGAAGACCAAGCCTTATCTTTACTAGAAAAAGCAGTCAAACTATCCAAAGCAGAGGAAGTATTTGTCAGTCTCTATACTGGCGAAGAATCTCTTTCGAGATTCTCGGAAAATCAAATCAGCCAAAATATCAGCAAAACTGTATTTAGCCTGAACATTACTAGCTATTTCGGCAACAAAAGCGCCTCCGCTGCTGTTACAGAATTTGATGAAGATGCGATCGCCTCCGCCGTCAAGCGATCGGAAGAATTGGCCAGAATTGCGCCGGCAGACCCCGAATGGATGCCCCTGCTTCCGCCTCAAACCTACGATTTGCGATCGCCCGCATTCGACCCAGCAACGGCAACTGTATCGCCTCTAGCACGGGCCCAAATGGTGCAGCAAGCTTGCGCCATTGCCGGAGAGGGGGGGGCTCACGGTTCGGGCACTTTGAGCACTGAGGCGTCGCTGTACGCGATCGCATCGTCAACCGGACTCCGCGCCTGCAACCAGTCTACAGAGGCGGATTTCAGCTTTACTGCTCGCGTTGAAGACGGTTCTAGCTGGGCGAAGAGCATTGCTTGGAGTATCAACGAATTGCCGATCGCCCAATTAGCAGAACAAGTGCTCGATCGGGCGATCGCATCGCGCAACCCCCGCGAAGTCACTCCCGGCGTTTATCCGGTAATCCTTGACGGCGCTGCTTTTGCGAGCTTGCTACCGTGGGTAATTTGGAGTTTGGATGCGAGGGCGGCGGATGAGGGGCGATCGTTTATGTCGATCGCCGATGCAGAGGGAAAACCAGCGGGAAACCGCGCGGGGGAACAACTTTTTAGCCCGTTAGTGCAAGTGCAGCGCGATCCGGCTCATCCTTTGCTGCGATCGAATACTTTTTTCGGCGACGGATTGAGCAATAACTATTTGGAAATCATCAAAGATGGCGTACCTCAAAGTTTGTCTTATTCCCGCTACTGGGCCGCACAAAAAGGCAAAGAGGCAAAAGGTGCTTTTTACCCGATAGTGATGACAGGTTCCGACCAAAGTTTAGCAGATTTAATTGCTCAAACCGAGCGAGGAATTTTTGTCAGTCGAGCTTGGTACGTGCGCTACGTTAATCCGAAAACATTGGAAGTAACGGGAATGACTCGCGACGGTACTTTTTGGATTGAGAATGGCAAAATTGCTTACCCGATTAAAAACCTGCGTTTCAATCAAGTTTTACCTGATATGTTGCGCGATGTGGATGCAGTTAGTGCGGTGAAGCGTTACGGCGGTAGTGTCGTGCCCGGAGTGCGCGTGAAAGCTTTTAATTTCACGAGTATTACTGACAGTTTGTGACTTGCAGCGGTGAGGTGCGCCTCCCTCCGCGCATCCTCTGGGCGTTTGTTTTTGTGTCGGGGAAGGTAGACTGGGTGAGGGTGAGGGCGATCGCTTGTTCACAAATTTCAACCAGCTACGATCTAATATCAAATCTGTTAGCATCGGAATTATTCATCTATCTCCGATCTTCATCTGCGTTAATCTGCGTCAATCCCTTGTCATCTGCGGCTCAGAAATTATCTTTTTTTAACCGCAGATGAGGGCAGATTAACACAGATTTACGCAGATGAATTAGATCGAGTCCGGTTGCACCGTCCGTGGTTGACTGTTGACTGGATTTTACAATTCCGATGGTACCGGATTTGATATAATTTAGGGCGATCGAGAAAAACCAATTACCAATTCCCAATTACCAATTCTCAATGAATCAATATTTTGCTACAGTTGCGCGCGGTTTAGAAACTATTGCCGCCCAAGAATTAGAACGTTTAGGGGCTCAGGATGTCAAGCCAGATTTTACTGGGGTTTACTTTGCTGGCGATCGCACTTTATTGTACCGCGTCAATCTGTGGTCGAGAACAATTTTTCGAGTGTTAATGCCGATCGCCGAATTCCGGTGTTACAACTCGGATATGCTCTACCGCGAAGTGCAGAAAATCCCTTGGGACGAATACTTATATCCCGAAAATACTTTAGCAGTAAACTGCACCGGCGGCAACGAAAAGTTGAACCATACTCACTATACAGCTTTGCAGGTCAAAAATGCGATCGCCGACCAACAGCGCCTTCAATTTAACAAGCGTTCTAATGTCGATGTAGAGCATCCCGATTTGCTAATTAACATTCACATTCATCAAGATAGAGCTATTTTAAGTTTAGACAGTTCTGGCGGCAGTTTGCACCGCCGGGGATATCGACCGGCGATGGGGCTTGCTCCCCTCAAAGAAACCCTCGCTGCGGCTTTGTTGGAGATGGCAGAATGGACGCCTGATTTGCCGTTTTTAGACCCGATGTGCGGTTCTGGAACTTTGCCTTTGGAAGCGACTTTAAAAGCCTTGAATATTGCACCGGGATTGTTTCGAGAAAAGTTTGGATTTATGACTTGGCGGGATTTTGACGAACCTTTGTGGGATAAATTGTGGGCAGAAGCTGAAAATAGTGAGTTACCGGAACTTAAGCAAGTGGTTGCTGGGTGCGATCGCGATTTTGATATGTTAACTCAAGCTCGCACGAACGCGCAGCAAGCCGGTATTTCCGGTAAGATTCAGTTTGCTCAAACCGAATTATCTCAGTTGGAAGCCCCCGCAGACAGAGGCGTTCTGATTTGCAATCCTCCCTACGGAGAGCGCCTGGGAGATGCTAGCGAATTGGGAGATTTGTACAAGATGTTGGGGGATATTTTTAAGCATCGTTTTAAAGGTTGGAATGCGTTTATTCTGACTGGAAATAAGGAGTTGGGTAAAAAGGTGGGACTCAGGACATCGCGGCGAATTCCGGTTTATAATGGCTCGATTCCGTGTACTTTGCTCAAGTATGAACTGTATTAAATATTAATAGAACATATCACTCAACTTGGCAATAGCCAATATTAATTGGAAGAGGTTATGCTGAATGAACATCTTTGAAATTGACGAGCACAAGCTCATTTTAGGAGATGTGTTAGAAGTGCTGGGCAGTAAAATACCAGACAACTCAATCGATTTAATTTTTGCCGATCCACCCTATAATATTGGCAAAGATTTTAATGGTTTTAAAGACAAGTGGGAATTTGAAAACGATTATTTAGAATGGAGTTATAGTTGGTTAAACTTATGTATTAATAAGCTCAAGCATAACGGCAGTTTGTATCTAATGGCGTCAACTCAAAGTATGCCCTACTTTGATTTATATTTGCGCGATCGTTTAACAATCCTTTCTCGAATAGTGTGGTATTATGACAGTTCGGGCGTACAAGCAAAAAAATTTTACGGTTCTCTGTACGAACCAATTTTATATTGCGTCAAGGACAAACGAAATTATACATTCAATTCCTCAGATATTCTAGTAGAGGCAAAAACCGGATCTGTTAGAAAACTAATTGACTACCGCAAGGCTACACCATCAGTATATAATTCTAAAAAAGTTCCAGGTAATGTGTGGGAGTTTCCGAGAGTGAGATATCGTATGCCTGAGTATGAGGAACATCCTACCCAAAAACCAACATCATTGTTAGAAAGAATTATCAAAGCCAGTAGTAATGAGGGCGACGTTGTACTAGATATATTTTCGGGAACTTTTACAACATCATTTGTTGCCAAGCAGCTTAACAGAAAGTCAATCGGCATAGAATTACAAGAAAAGTATCTACAAATAGGATTGCGGAGGTTGCAAATTACCCCGGATCAGAGTGAAGAGGCTCTCATGTCTGAAGTCAACTCTGGTGAACTTTCGCCACAGCAGCTAACACTAAACTTACAACTCTAATTAAAATGGAACATGAATTTACAAAAATAATTAAGACCATTCTAGAGGATAAGTTTGGCGACGTGGGGTATCAAATATTGCGTGAAAGCCAGCTAATTTCATATTTGAATATCAAGACTAAATCTTCAAATAAAGGCTCAAAATCAAGAGGAAGTTTTGCCAACTTATACGCAATCTATGTTTTAGTGGAAGATTATTTGGGGAAAAATTTCGATCGGACAGGAATGTATTCAGATTATGAAGGTGCAGTTTATACGAATCTTTTTAAGAGACAGCGTGAATTACCATTCGGGCAAAAGCTTCAAAATCATGGCTTGAACCATAGGATGAATGAAGAATTTAAAAAATATTTTCCCACTTGTGAGTTCATCCCAATTTTGAGAAATCAGAAAAATAACAGGTATTGGTTTAACGAAAATTTATTAAAAGTCAAAATCAATGAGAATGAACACAATATAGCAGAAACAGTAATCCAAATAATTGATGCTTATGTTGAAGCTAAGAGAGATAGCTTTGAAAAGTTTATTCAAATTTGTAAAGATGCTCAAAGATTGACAGAAGTTCAAGTCAGAGAACTTATAAAACAAATGGTAGCGCCAACTGTAGATGCTCGAATCTTCGAGATTGTCAGCTACAGTATATTAAAATACTACTACAATGACCGATTTATTTATTGGGGTTATGCACTAGACAGACTCCAGCAAGAAAATTTCAAGCTGTTTAAAACAGGTAGGACAAATGCTAATGATGGGGGAATTGACTTTGTAATGAAACCCCTAGGACGTTTTTTTCAGGTGACTGAAACTGTAGATGTAAATAAATATTTCCTAGACATTGATAAAATTGAAAGGTATCCGATAACATTTGTAGTTAAATCTTTAGATTCAGATAGGGAAATTAAATCAAAGATTGAAGCACAAGCTCGAAAGCTGTATTCAATAAATGCTATAGTATCTCAGTACATGGAATGTATAGAAGAAATAATCAATGTTCCTATTCTAATAGAAAGATTTGAACAAGCTGTTGCCAAAGGGTACTTAAGCAATATATTGAGCGAGATTATTAAGCAGAGCAGATTAGAATTTAATTATGAAGATGAGGAAGAAAATCGGGAAATTGAACTATTAGACGTTTCTCTAGATGATGAATGATTCAGTCATTCGATTTTAGATTTTAGATTTTAGATTTTAGAGTGACCCCACGGATAAATCCGGAGGCTTGAGGATGCAAGGATTTTGGATTTTGGATTGATTCCACGGATAAATCACGTGGCGGGTACCATCAAGAAATTATTGGTCATAAAGTCCGCCTGCTTTAGACAATTATTGTTTCCTTACCTTTAACATCTACACTGGCAACAAAGAAACGTGAGCCGAAACAATCTTCCACCCTTGAGGAAACTTCCGCCACATCTGACTCTGCCGCCCCAGTCGCACCACTCCATCCATTACACGGCGAAATTCCAGCGTCACAGCCGCCGTGTCTGCATCAAAAGTCACGACTTTGAGGTTGAACATTTCTCGATCGACATTTACAGGCGATCGCCCTTTGCGAAAAGCCCTCACCTCCTCGCTCCCGTACAGGTTCTCCGTCACCCCAAACCGCACGATTTCCGGCGCATCCCAGAACAAATTATCGAGAGTTTCAATATCATTCGTACAAAGAGCTTTTTCGTATTTTAAATATAGTTCAGTTAACTCAGTCGCCACAGCAGAATCATTGATAACAGTCATTCGATTTTAGATTTTAGATTTTAGATTTTAGATTGACACCACGGATAAATCTGGGGGATTTTCGATTTTCGATTTTCGATTTTAGCTTGACACTGCAGATAAATCTGGGGAATTTTCGATTTTCGATTTTCGATTGACACCACGGATAAATCCGGGGGCTTGTACGATCAAGAAATGATTGTCATAAATTGTAGATTTTAAAACTCTTAACTTTCACAGGTTTTGTTTGCAATAAGGACTAAAGTCCTTACTACAAACGCAACTAATTAGAGGAAATTAATGCTCAATTTTGAGCGAAATAATCTTGTCACCTTGGCGGATAGCATTGACTACAGACATATCCTCAGTTTTGCCAAAAGTTGTGTGAACTCCATCTAGATGAGACTGGGGAGAATGGCAAATAAAGAATTGGCTGCCACCCGTATCGCGGCCCGCGTGAGCCATCGATAAAGTTCCTGCTAAATGTTTGTTCGAGTTGATTTCGCACTTGATTTTGTAGCCTGGGCCGCCAGTTCCATTGCCTTTTGGACAGCCACCTTGAATCATAAAATTAGGAATGACTCGGTGAAAGGTCAATCCATCGTAAAAACCTTTTTCCGCCAAGTCAACAAAATTCTTCACTGTATTAGGCGCATCCGCATCGAACAATTCCAAATTGATTGTGCCTTTCTCGGTTTCCATAATAGCGCGGGTCATGATTTTTCCTTGCTTCCTAAAATGAGTGTGTTGCCTGCGTGTTAATTCCGGACTTCGCTTTTATAGCGACAGGTTTCAAACTGTCGTTATATTGTTGCTTTCAGAAGTGTACCATATTCCGGCAACTCTCGTAGGACTGATGTGCGCTTTCTGAGGCAACTCGGTTTATTGCGAGATTTCTGGTTAGCAAAGCCAATATTTTCCCAGACACCGAGTTTGTTACCCTCAGTCATATTTTAATTGTTGGTCACTTGCGGGCGATCGTGTTCTTCCTGAATATCGCTCATATTAAAAATGAAAGGCACCCGACTCGAACCGGCGCCCATAACCAGCACTTTTGGCATCTGAGCACCGCCGCTTCTCCAAGCTTCGATCGCCTCTTTTTGCAGCACTAAATCGCCGCCCTGAGCCTTCAAAGTTTCAGCCAACAGCCTTTGAGCTTCCGCCCTACCTTGAGCGCGGTTAATGTCGGCTTGAGCCTGTTGTTCTGCTTCCTGAGCCACATAAACAGCCCTTTGCGCCCGCTGTTCAGCAACCTGTTTCTCTTCAACCGCCTTCGCAAAATCTGCGGAAAATCGAATGTTAACAACGCTCGTATCGAGTACGATTACATCATACTTTGATAGCCTTTCCTTCAGCGCCGTATCAAAGTCTCGCTTCAGTTCACTTCTTTGAGTAATAGATTGTTCTGCCGTTCTCAGTGCAGCCGCTGTTTTAAATGCTTCTTGAGTCTGAGGGGCAATAATTTTGGAGACTATATTCTCCAAAGTTCCTTGAGTTCTTCTGATCTCAACTATTCTCTCAGCATCGAGGCGAAAATTGATCGCAAAACTGGCATTTAAATCCTGAAGGTCCTTAGTAGCACTCTGGGCGGGAACTTCAAATTTTTGCACTGTTACATCGTACACATCTACCTTAGATATCAGCGGGGGTCTGAGGTGAAACCCCTCTAACAATGCTCCATCTCTGGCTTTTCCTAAAACGCTAACCACCCCTGCTTCACCTGGATTGATGACGACAAAAGAGTTTAAGCCTAGGAGTAGCACACTTACTAATATAATTCCCGCGAGTGCTGATGATATGTTTTGGAAACTTTGACTTTTCAACTTCGACGCTCCTTTGTGATTATTCCATTATAATGGTTAAATGGATTTGGTTGGCTCTAAAGTCTAAAATCTCAAATCTAAAATTATTATCTAAAATGGATGGGGTTGCCTCTGAAATCTCAAATCTAAAATGGATGGGCTGATGCTCAAACTTATTAAATATCCTAGAACTTATCACATCGAAGGTTCGCGTTTCCAACCGGGTGATGAAGACCTCGACAGCGTGCCATTTAGCGCCTTGATCGATCGCCCTCTAATTATAGAAGAAAAGGTAGACGGCGCTAATACAGGCATCAGCTTTGCACCAGACGGACAAATGCTGCTGCAAAGTCGCGGCCACTATCTCACCGGCGGGCCCAGAGAAAAACATTTTAACTTATTCAAACAGTGGGCTTTCAGTCTCAGCCCAGCCCTGGGAGAAGTGCTGGGAAATCGCTACATTCTTTACGGTGAATGGCTTTATGCCAAACATACTGTTTTTTATGATTTTTTGCCGCACTATTTTATGGAATACGACGTGCTGGACTTAGATACCAGTCAATTTCTGAGTACAGAATCCCGCCGCAATTTGTTAAGCGGATTGCCGTTGGTGTCCGTTCCCGTGCTGTTTTCTGGAGTCCTGAAATCTCCAAAGCAAATGATGCAGTTTGTGGAAAAATCTAATTTTATTCAACCCGGACATTTGGAACGCTTGCGTTTGTACTGCCGGGAATTGGGATTAGATGAAGAACGGTGTTTGAAAGAGACTGACAAGAGCGATCGCATGGAGGGTCTGTACATTAAAGTAGAAGAAGATGGCATAGTCAAGGCGCGTTACAAATACGTCCGTGCCAGTTTTTTGACTGCCATTAAAAATGCCGAAGGACATTGGCTAAATCGCCCAATTATACCGAATATTCTGCGTCCCGGCGCAGATTTATTTAATTTTAGTTAACCAGCAGGTGAATTTATGAATACACTGTTATCGCCCTCGCCGCCTTGGACTTTTCCCTTTTGTCCCGAACCGCCCGATTGGTTCCTGGATTGGGACGGTATTCAAACGCATTTCGACTGGATTGACAGCCTCAAAGGATGTCAGCAAGACCCGATTTACCACGCCGAAGGAGACGTTTTTATTCATACAAAAATGGTCTGCGAAGCCTTAATATCTTCCCCAAATTGGCGGCAGCTTCCCGAAAAAGAACGATCGATACTTTTTGCCGCCGCTTTGCTGCACGATGTCGCAAAACCAACCTTTACAAAAATCGAAGCCGACGGCAGAATTAGCTCAAAAGGTCACGCCCGCCAAGGTGCGAGAATGGTCAGACAAATTTTATCTCAATTCGAGCCGCCCGTGCAGTTTGAGATTCGCGAAACAGTGGTGGCGATCGTCCAATTCGGCAGTTTACCCATCTGGCTGATCGACAAACCCAACCCGCAGCAGTCGGTAATTAAAGTCAGTCAAGTTGTCCGCTGCGATTTCCTCGCACTTTTAGCCGAAGCAGACGTGCGCGGCCGACAGTGTAGCGACAAACAAGAATTGCTCGATAAAATAGAACTATTTCGGGAGTTTTGTCAAGAAAATAATTGTTTGGATTCTCCCCGACAATTCCCCTCCGCACACAGCCGATTTATCTACTTCCGAAAAGAGAATGGAAACCCAGATTACGAAGCATTTGACGACACTAAATGCGAAGTAATTTTGATGTCTGGCTTGCCGGGAAGCGGTAAAGATTATTGGATTAAAGAAAATCTGCCCGATCGCCCGGTAATCTCGCTGGATGCACTGCGAAAAGAAATGAATGTCCCTCCCGATGAAACTCCCGGCCATGTAATAATGGAAGCCAAAAATAGAGCGCGGGAATATATGAGATTGGGGCGTTCTTTTATTTGGAATGCTACCAATACAACTAAACAAATGCGGCAGCAAGTAATTAATTTTTTTGCAGATTATCAAGCCAGAATTCGGATTGTTTATCTGGAAGTACCTCTAGAAGAAATATTGCGGCGGAATCGATCGCGCACAGCAACAGTACCGGAAGCAGTCATTCGCAAATTAGCTGCGCGGCTGGATATTCCCGACATCACAGAAGCGCATCAAGTCGATCGGATTGCGGGCTAGATTCTTTTGATAGGATGTGACTTATATCGTTTCCGGTTGCATCGGAATGATTGAACTGCAGAGAACGCAGAGGACGCAGAGGAAGAGATGAGAGAGATATCATCCGCCCTTTTCTCGAATTATTCGACTTTTCACTTCTGCTGAAATTCCGCGACAATTTAAAATTTCATCCAGCAACGCCGAATTTCTGCCTTGACTGTGGGCGATCGCCACTGCTACGGCTACTTGATTGTCTGCGGGCATTTGACAATCCACATCGGTGATATCTTCCCTCGCTATTTTATCCAAAAATTCCGCATCAAATCTCGCTAATTTGCTCAACAATCCCGTGACGATCGACTTATCTATTTTACCGCTGATGTCCGCTGTTCGCAAGAGCGATCGCCCGCAATCTTTGATGCTATCCATCAACCTGATATCTTCTAGCAGCGCCATCCTGTCTAAGGTAATAAAAGCTGATTTTACCGTCATGTCTAAGGTTTTTTTATTGCCAATATTTACCAGTCTGTTAGTTAAATTAAAAGCTGCTTCTGCTATGCCAGCATGGAGAGCACGATCGCCCTTTTTTTGAAGGGCGATCGCGCTGTCGATTAACTTGTACATCAGCAGCAGCACTTCCGGCGCCGTTTCCTTTTCTAAAGCTGCAAAAATAGCTGTAATTTCGCTGGGATCTGCACTAACTCCGCAGTCGATAACTTCCAAATACGCTTTCAAACAATTTTGCCGCACCCCAACAAACGGAGATTTAGCAAAAATTGGGAGGATTTTTTTACAATCAATTAATTTTTTCTGTTCCGCTAAATTCAGCACCGCCCAAGACGCATCGAGGGCGACATCGCGGGAATCATCTAAACATAATTCGACGATTTTGTCAAGGCTTGAGTGCGAATTATTTTCGGCTTGTTGGCGGTAAACTTTTAGCAAAGCAGTTCTCGATTCTTTAGAAGTTGCTGTTTCTTGCAGGTAGCTTTCTATTTGAGGGGGAACGTGTTTTAATTTTTTAATAATCGGAGGAATTTGAGTTGGCGGTAGTTGGGAAATTAACTGTTTTAAGACTTCCCCCTGTAAATGCAGGACTTCGGGAGAATTCACCGCTAATTCATCGATGACGCGGATTAATTCAGCGGGATATTGACTGATTTTTGGCACAACCCAACTCGCTAAAACTAACTTTAATTTTGGGCTGATTTGACAATTTTTTGGGGATGTTTCCGTTAGTTGGCTTACCAATTTCGATAGCAGGTGGATCTTGCTTCCCGGAATATTTTCGATCGCTATTTTCACCAGCAGCAAAGCCACTAAATCGCCCGAACCTCCCTCGATCGCCTTGCTAATTGCCATGAGATTGCAGCGGTTAAAATCAGCCGATTCTCCGGGCAAATTCTCCCGCAGCAAATGCGATAAGATTGTTTTGAGAAATTCCCGTTCGCCCTTAGCTACCTCGCTGACTGCCGCCGCCACAACTCCCATCCAATCTCGGTGAATCGGGGCGTGCAGCGCCTCAAACCAACTTTTGCCGAATACCGAATTTCGCGATACAATTAAAGTCGGCAATAACTGCTGCAAAAGTTTTGTTGCATTTTCGCCTTCAAAGAAGGAAGGAGAAGGAGGTTGAAAAATTATGGCTGTTAAAAAATTTTGCTTTACTGTTTCTGGAATTCCCGGCGCGAGATACAGTTTCACAACCAGCGATCGCGCTTTGCTTCCTAATGTAAAATAGATATCTTTCAAACAACTTAAAATTTCTAAATCGACGGTTTGGGAATTTTTGTCAGCGCGATCGCAGTACACTGCCAAAAATTTACCCCAAACTTGGTGATTGTTGCTGGCATTAGCATTATCTCTTAAATAATCGCAGTTTTTAATAGTATTTACAGCTTCTTTAAATCTCTGACTTCTTTCATCGTTTAAACGAAACAGCAATTCCGCGACAGTTTCCGCCGCTTTATTAATCAATTCTTGGCTGACAGTTGCTAAAAGTCTGACAGCCACTTCCCACACAGTTTTGCTGTGGCGTTGCGGTGCGGAATTAGCGGCGACTAGCAAAGTCTCTTGAAAAGTATAGCCATTGCAAATCGCAATCTCCAGCATCGGCAGCAATACCGCAGCAGATTCCGGTTCTTTCCGGGAAATCGAGGCAAAAGTCACAGCCCGAAACGGCATGATTTTATGTTTGTTTAAAGCTCGTTCTGTTTGATAAAATTCAGTTAAATCCATCAAAGTTAGCAGTTGCCGAAAAATCGGCCAGATGTAGTAGCGAGAAAACTCGGATTCGGCAAAAACCATCTCGCTTTTTAACTGATTTTTTGCAGCTTCTCCCGACTCCGTAGAATTCAGCCAGCGGGCCACTGTATATTCTAAAAAAGTTTGGTGAAAAAATCCGATGCGCTTGCCGCCGAAATCTTTCAACACGCCTTCGCTTTTGAGAGAAGTATAAGCTTCAAATTCAGTTTCGCTAAATTCTAAATTGCTTTCATAGATAAAATCTCGCAGCCTTTCTCCAGAATGGCTGTAGATAATCTCCGCAATCTTCAAGCAGAGTTTTTCCTTAGCAATCCTGGCGCGCTGCGGCTGCAAATTGCTGCGTACTGTCGAGACTTTCCAATTCCAGTATTCTCCGTAGAGTTGGCTGACTGTCAAATCTTCCGGCACGTTTTCCAATTCGGTAAATAAGTCGCACAGTAAAGCCAGCAGTAACGGATTGCGGACGATTTCTTGCAGGGAAATGCTGTCGGTGGAAAGGGCTATAATGCGATCGGCAAAAGCTTCGCCATCCACCAGTAAATTTTCCCCTTTCCGCTTCACAAATTCTGCCGCCGCTTCCCTGACTTCCCCGTCGCTGAAGGCTGTAATCCTGCATCCGTCTTGGACACTTTCTCGGAAGCCGGCAAAACTTTCGTGATACGGTTCAAAGAAGTTGCTGTAGTCGGTGTCGCGGCAGGTAAAGGCAACGGTAGTGCCCGTTTCTAACAGTTGCTGCAAGACGTTTCGCAACACGGGAACCAGGGGTTTTGTGAGCACGATGTCCAGAGTGTCGATCGCAATTGTGCCGCGCCCCCTTTCTGCGGTAAGCTGTTTGGCAACTTCCACGATCGACTGCCGTTTGCCGCTGACTTTTTCCCCGACTTCCAAAGCAAAGGTTTCCGCAGATTCGATTAAATCGTCGCACCGGATCAAAGCCATCCATCCCGTCTGGGCTGCTGCAATTTCGCCGCTGAGTTCGTCGTAGATAGTTCCCAGAATCGTGCTTTTGCCGTAGCCCGCAGCGCCGAGAATCGGGATGACGCGCCGTTTGTTTTCCCAGATGCCCGATCGCATTTGTTTGAGGCATTTTTCCAACAGACTTTGGCGGCGGATCGGAGGTAAGATGTAAGGATCGAGGGCTTTTCTTGCCCGATCGCTATTTTGTTTGACTATCTCTTGCAGGGTCAAAATTACCCCGCCGCCGCCCCCTCCTCTCTCTTCTTCTTCCTCGCTTTCCGTCCCAAACACGACATCTTCCCACTCCAATTCTAAGGCTTCGCAAATCTCTACAAAATATTTGCGATCGACCCTTTTTCCCGTGAAAAACTTGTTGATAGTTTTTAAGGAAATTTCCAATTCTTCCGCAAACGCAACTTGCGACAAGCGCCTGCTTTCCAATTTCTGCTTGGCGATTTTGATGCCGTTAATAGATGCTGTTAGCGATCGCGACATAATCAAATTAATAGTAATTTTTACATTAAACCTTTTGATATCCTGTCCGGTCAATCGATCGTGATTCTTGTAGGGGCCGGTTCACCCCGATATTCAACACAAATCCCAAATCCAATAAACCCGCCCCGGCCGGATATGAATGCGCCAGACTAAATAGAAATTCCGCGCCTGAATTCCCGCGTCGCCTCCAAAGTTGAAGCCATCAGCAAACAGCGCGACAGCAAACTGATATCTAAATCCGGCAAGACAGCGCTTGAGGAAATTTTTTCATAACCCTCAATGCCCAAGCGGTACATAGCAAACAAGCCATCTTCCCAAAACCACACTTCCGGCACTTCCAGGATTCGGTAACGGTTTAGTTTGCTTTCGTTGCCGCTGCTAAACACTACTTCGATCGATAAATCTGGAGGAGAGTTTGCAGTTCTTCCCCTGCCGATAAAATAGGATTCGTCAGCTTGTGCCGATGCAATTCCTTCCTTTTCTTGAGTAAAGCTGCCGGTAGGTGCGAATTCAATCTCTTTTTCCAAGCAGTAGATGAACAGGAGTCCAGCAATTGTCCTGCTCAAAAACTCGTGGTCTTGCGAAACTGCCAAGATTTCTACCTCGCCCTGGCAATAAAATAACCGAACTCCCGGAGCATTGGCAAATCCGGTTTCGATCGATTTAAATTCTTGCCAGCTAATCCCGGAATGAATTAGCCGTTGGTCTTTTGGTTTTAAGCGCGTTTCTATCATAGGTTTTTTAGTGAAACCGATCGCCCCAGTTCTTCTAGTTCGACTCGGCTGGAGGTAAGCCAGCCTGAAATATCTGCCCCGCCGTCAAGTTCAATTCTGGAAAAGCCGGCGACTCAACTTTGTCATCACCCCGAAACTGTTTGACCTGATACTCTCCATCTACCAGTTGGCAAACCGATAGTGTGGGTTGTTTGGGATTGCCGATGAACTTGCGGCCGCCCAAACCGAGGTAGTCTACGATCCAGTATTCGGGAATGCCCATTTCCTCGTAGTCGGAAGCTTTGAAGAAGTAATCATCCCGCCAGTTCGTGCTGACGACCTCCACAGCCAGTCGCACTGAAGGGCCCATCGTGATAATAGATTCCTTTTTCCAGCGCGGTTCGCTTGCGAGAGCCGCTTGGTCTAGGACAACCACATCAGGCTGATAACCCGCCTCATCGCGAGTGGGTTTAAGCAGGCAGTCACCGGGGATGGAGTAGGGTAATTCACGTCGGTCAATTTCAACTCCTAGTTTTAAGCTGATAAAACCTGTAACGCCGGAATGGTCGCCAGTTCCTAAAGGCATTTCAACAATCACTCCGTTGTGCAGTTCGTAGCGGCGGACAGAGTTCTCTGGATACCAGGCAGCGAATTCGTCAAACGTGACTGTTTTCGTTATGGTTTGCATCATGATGTATCCTCCCGCACTTTTAGAACTCGGTAGCGATCGCTCCTGTTTCTCATCAATTATATTCAACACTCGGGCGATCGAGCTTTCTTTTCTGCACAAGGGCGATCGGCTCACTTACTTCTGATCTAATTTTATATCTATAGCCGTTCTCAAGTAAATGAGGTACGTAGTTGGGATGCGAGCCCTCTTCTTTAGTATTTATATAAGTTATCAGTCATACCTCATCTACCCGATAAGTTGGTAAAAGTCGAGTTTCAATCCCCGTGAGGGGAAATGGTAAGTCAAAGTTTTCAAGGTGTTGTTGAAGGATTAAGTGCCATTGGCGATGTTTCAATCCCCTCACGGGGAAGTGGTAAGTCAAAGCAGCTAAAGCCTCTTGCGCTTGGTGTAATGCTTGCCGTTGGTTTCAATCCCCGTGAGGGGAAGTGGTAAGTCAAAGGAGATTGTGGACTGCCCAAACGCGTCTCCAGCAGCACGTTTCAATCCCCGTGAGGGGAAGTGGTAAGTCAAAGCTGCAGTCCTTTTAGTTTCTGCTATTTTTAATCCTATTGTTTCAATCCCCGTGAGGGGAAGTGGTAAGTCAAACCCTTGGATAGCCCTGCTTAACTTCTAAAAATGTTTCAATCCCCGTGAGGGGAAGTGGTAAGTCAAAGGGGAACAATTTTTTTTGTTTTAGTGAAACATGCCCGGGGTTTCAATCCCCGTGAGGGGAAGTGGTAAGTCAAAGTTTTTGGCGGTTGTGGTCAAAAGGTACATGACCTTGTTTCAATCCCCGTGAGGGGAAGTGGTAAGTCAAAGGGGGTACAAGTCACTTCCTATGGAGAGGCGAGCGTTTCAATCCCCGTGAGGGGAAGTGGTAAGTCAAAGTAAATAGGATAGTCAAGCGAGAGGCTGGAAGTATTTGTTTCAATCCCCGTGAGGGGAAGTGGTAAGTCAAAGAAGTCATCTTAACCGGACCGATGGCGGTTTGGTCTTGTTTCAATCCCCGTGAGGGGAAGTGGTAAGTCAAAGTATCCCTTGGGCTGGAGGTACACTTCCTCCACTCTAGTTTCAATCCCCGTGAGGGGAAGTGGTAAGTCAAAGGTAATTTCAACGACGGGGGTCGCCGCGACCCCGAGTTTCAATCCCCGTGAGGGGAAGTGGTAAGTCAAAGGGGTAATAAGTCTCGGAGAAACGATCCTCGAGAAGTTTCAATCCCCGTGAGGGGAAGTGGTAAGTCAAAGATTACTTCGGCGACATGGGACCCTACGACCAAAAGTTTCAATCCCCGTGAGGGGAAGTGGTAAGTCAAAGCTTTGTTTGCTTCTGTTATCATTCCTGGTGCTGGTTTCAATCCCCGTGAGGGGAAGTGGTAAGTCAAAGCACACGAAGACGAAGAAGACAGGAACAACTCCAACGGTTTCAATCCCCGTGAGGGGAAGTGGTAAGTCAAAGCCTGCCACCAAAAAGTTGAGTGTCATCTATGAAGGTTTCAATCCCCGTGAGGGGAAGTGGTAAGTCAAAGTCATGCGGTCCGTGCGGCCAAAGAAGGAAATTTTATATAGTTTCAATCCCCGTGAGGGGAAGTGGTAAGTCAAAGCTTCTTTATTTGTCGGTCCCGGCGACGATGACGATGAAGTTTCAATCCCCGTGAGGGGAAGTGGTAAGTCAAAGGAGAGCCCAATACAACGGCCAAGAGATTGCCATTTTGTTTCAATCCCCGTGAGGGGAAGTGGTAAGTCAAAGCAGTGCCAAAGATTCTGACGAAGGCAAGATGGGTCGGTTTCAATCCCCGTGAGGGGAAGTGGTAAGTCAAAGCCAAAGCTGGTGGTGGTTACTACAATCCTAATGTGTTTCAATCCCCGTGAGGGGAAGTGGTAAGTCAAAGTTATCTGCGACGCAGTCAACTCGGGTGCTCGAAAAGAGTTTCAATCCCCGTGAGGGGAAGTGGTAAGTCAAAGTCCAAAGGCAACAACAACACCCAAATGCTTAGCGTGTTTCAATCCCCGTGAGGGGAAGTGGTAAGTCAAAGCGCCCACACTAAAGGAAGAGATGGAGATGAAAAGTTTCAATCCCCGTGAGGGGAAGTGGTAAGTCAAAGACCCTTACCTCAAAACCCTTGTCGAATCAGGGATGTAAATAGCCAAAATTGCTACCCCCCTTTTCGATCGCCAACAATCTAAATTTATTCAAAACTACGGCTCTCTTAACAAGCCTCAAACCCTTACAGCGTAAGCGACCCGCTAGGGTCAACCACAGAATAGGGGTTTGGGCAATTCGGCGACCCTAGCAAATCCGGCTTTTGCAAGACCGGAAACTGAAACTTAGCTGGGTGGCCGTAACACGAAAAATATTAATTTGTCAAGGTTCAGGTTGAACTTGATTTTAAGCACACAAACAACATACCCGACTCCTCGATCGCTGTCAAGCACCGCAGAAAAAAAAAAGCCGCTGTCATCGATATCAGCGGCTCAAACTCGATTTCTTAGTCTCTTAGAGAGGGACTTTGTATGTGCAAACGCGGTTTCAACCGCCGAGTGACTCAGATTTGGTACTCAGATTTGGTACAAAACCCATCATTGATCCCACTTCATCGGTCGATAAACCTCTTGTTCCCCAGTCAAACAAGCGATATATTCCCAAACCTGCAACTCCAGACAGCGGTAATAATTCACCTTGTATCCCGTATGCGGGTGCGTCACCTTAGTTTGCAGCTTCTCATTCCAGCGGTTGAGGTATTTTTTCAACGCATCCGGGAACAGATAAACCCCACCCCGTCCGTCCGGCGGCGTGAAATCCTCCAAAGTCAAAATCCTGGAATTCACCAAATAAGCCACCAAAGAATCCACCACCGGCGCGCGAAACTCCTCAATCAAATCCGAAATCAAAGCCGGATGATTCTTGCGGGGAACGTGCAAGTTGCCGAAGTGCGGGTGCAACCCCACCGCCTGCACCAGAGAAAAAATATTTTGGTGCAGCAGCGTGTAACCGAGACTCATCATACTGTTAACCGGGTCAGTCGGAGGGCGGCGAGTCCGCTTTTCAAACACGAACGGTTCGCTCAGCAAACTCCCGAATGCCTGAAAATAAACGTGTGCTCCCTGTCCTTCATAACCGAACAGCACCTCTACAGACTCAGTAGCCGGCACCTTAGTCATCAACTCAGCCAAATCAGCAATCGCCTTCACAACCTCATCTTTGCGGTGGTGCTTGCGGCGGTTCAACCGCATCAGCAAAATCCGGGAATTGTGCAGCTTAGCCGCCACAATACTTTGAGCTTGCCGCAGCACGAATTCCGGGTTTTGAGACAGCAAAACTTGCTTCGCCAAATACTCAACTTCCGCCATCCCCTCAGCTTCCAAGCGGCCGAAATAGCGCCCTTGGTGAGAGAGAAACATCACCGGAATTCGCCGCTGCAACGCCAAACTCACCGCACCGTGAGACAAATTGCAGCAGCCAAATAAAACAATGTGGCTGACTCGGTTAACGGGAACGGAACAGCGGAGTTCGCCTTCATAAAGAACTTGAAACTGCTGGTGGTGCACTTTCACGTAAGCACCTTGGTCGGTAACATATAAAGTAGTCATCGATTCGCTCCAGAAATGTTCGGAGGGCGGGCACGGGGGCACCGCCCCTACGGGGGGTCGGTGAGTTTTGACAATGCTGCAACTGCGCGGCGCTTTGGAAGGCGGCAAAGTGCTCTGTTTCGGAAGTTGCGGAAACGAGGGTTTTTTTCGCACGGGCGCGATAACTCGACCAGCGTTAAACTGATAGCCGAGAAAAGTAAACTCCTCGTGCGGCGCGATAATCCGAGTTTTTTCCGGGTGGAGGCCCAGATAAATATCAGCCAGCCAGCGATCAATTAAATTGAGCACCCGCGTAGCTTCCAACAGCCCCCCGACAGCCACAGCAAAATCGTCGCCGTACCGGATTAAATGGATGCCGGCAGTTTGGCAAAGCAGGTCAAATTCAGTCAGGTAAAGGTTAGCCAGAACACCGGACAGAATGTTGCCTTGAACAACTCCTTTACCCGGATTGAAATAGCGGCCGGAAATCACGATGCCCGCTTTGAGTTGCTGTTCGACTAACTGAACTTGTACCGGTGCAATTTGCAGCCGTTCCAAATCGGTTAACAGCAGCGGCCAGCAGAGATTGTCAAAGAACTTTTCGATATCGGCCTTGACAATCCAAGTCGGTTGTGCTGTGTAAATTTCCGACAAATGGGCGACGGCCATACCTGCGGAATAACCGGGCCGATAAGCGTAGCAAGTGTCGCTGAAAACCTCATCGAGCACCGGATAGAGGGATTGAAGCAGGAGGCGCTGTACGATACGATCGCGCACGGTAGAAATGCCGATCGATCGGTGTCCGCCGCTTTTTTTAGGAATGTGAAATCCTTTAGCCGGCTTGGGAAAATAGCGCGAGTGCATCAAATCTCGAAACAGCAAATGCAACTGTTCTTCAGCAGCCTGCGCGAACAACTCGCAAGTCAAACCGTCAATTCCAGCCGCATTGCTGCGAGTGCGAACAAGCTGCCAAGCAGCCAGCAAATGCCAGTAGGAAAAATCCACATTAAAAACCCCCATCAGTGGATTACTCTTTCCATCTTGCTGGGGGTTAAGTTTGTTCTTGAGTGCGTTTCTGAGAGTGTTTGAATTGTGTGGGCGAGTTGTACCAAAAATACCGTAAGGGCGGGTTCACCAATAGCTTTAAAACATAGCCAAAGACTAAAAAACCCGCCCCCACCCGGCGCGAAAATCATTAAACCTGTAGGGGCGGGTTCACCAATAGCTTTGAAACATAGCCAAAGACTAAAAAACCCGCCCCCACCCAACAAATAATCCAGATCGACCTTGATTTATAGCGGTTCTCAAAAAAGTGAGGTACGTAGTTGGGCTTTAGCCCTCTTAGTTATTGTGGTTATATAATCTATCAATCATACCTCATCTTTTTGAGAAAGGCTATATATTCAATCGGAACAATCGGCGCGGCGATCGATCTTTGGGTGGGGGCGGGTTTTGCAGATTGTGCTTTGTCGGCCGGTGTTTTTGGTGAACCCGCCCCTACCACAATCATCCAGATCGACCTTGATTTCTATTCAATCGGAACAATCGGCGCGGCGATTTTTCGTTGGGTGGGGGCGGGTTTTGCAGATTGTGCTTTGTTGGCCGGTGTTTTTGGTGAACCCGCCCCTACAAGTCGATCGCAGAAATTAACTCGAATACAAAATCGGGTCAACATCAATCACCACCGGCTGCAGATCCCCGGCCGGCACGGGATTTCCTTCCCAGTCCCGCTGCGAATCCATGTACTGCATTCGGCGTTTTGGGGGAATGCAAGCCATACCCAAAGCCACACTCATCATTTTTGTGCCGCCGGTAATATCGGCAACTATCACCTCATCTTTGTATCCCGAATCGCGGAAAATTTTCTCCGCCAGCCGCCACAATCCCTGATAATCGTAATCTCTGACTGATAATCCCTCCGAGTTAATATCAAGGGTTTTTCCGTAGAGAAACCGCAGGTATTGACTGAGAATTAGTGCCGAGTCTTCGGAACCTTTAACTTTAACTTTACCTTTGTCCGTCTCGTAGCTTTCGGTGCTGATCAGCCAAATATCTCGCAGTTTTCCCTGTTTTTCATGAAATTCTACAGCTTTGATTTGGGGAAAAAGATTGGAATTCAACAAGTCTAGCCGATCGAAATCTGCTTGAGTCAGTTTGCCGATCTCGCCGTTGATGACAGCATCAATCAAAGGGGCGATCGTCTCTGGATTTTTCAGTGCTTGATTGTGGGGCGAATAGCGACTCAGTAACAGGATCAAGCCTTTAGCTCCTGTAGGCGCTTCTTTGTCCACGGAGATTGCTAAATCGCTGTACAACCTTTGAGCGCGGGCTTTGGCGCGGGCGCGATCGACCCGCCACCAGATAAAACCGACAACTGCTACACACAAAGCTCCGAATATAGTACCCGGTATACTGCTGCCCGCTGCCGCTGTTAGCAAGCTAATCGACACTGTTACTACTACAAATCCTGCAAATTCAGGAGCAGTTCGAGGGGCGATAATATTTTCAATGGCTAATTTTTCTTTGGATGGAGGGAGTAAGCTCATAATTTTTGGGAAATTGGACGAGAGATGAAATACACCCAATTTATCAAGACGAGTACCGATCGCACGTAAAGCGCTTTCGTACTGGGGCAGGAACTAACTTACCCCCCTGCAAATATGGATTCTAACGACAGCAAAAGGTCAAATTTGTCCACCTTTGAGCTGTTGGTGTTTCACTTCTTGCCAAAGAATCCATGATTACACTATACGCTACTGAGCCCGGTTCGATCGTGCATTTAGATGGCTCTCACTTTCAAGTCTTTTTCCTCGAAAAACTCTGCTGCAAAGTGGCGGCAGTCAAAGTCAAACAAATCATCTTGTTTGACTGGTGCGACATCACTGCGCCGGCGATTAAATGCGCGATCGCCCGCAGCATTCCGGTAGGATTCATTGCCGACGGCGGGCGCTATGTCGCGCGCTTGCACGATGGGGGGAAATGCCTGCATTTAAGCCGTCAAAAACAGTGTTTTGGCGATGCTGAATTTCAACTGGCGATCGTCGAAAGTTTGCTGCGAGCAAAACTGCACAACTCCCGCGTTTTGCTAATGCAATTAAACAGCCGCCGCAACTGCAAAATTGTTGGCAAAGCCATTGACAGTCTCGCTTATTTGCTGGAAGCGTTGCCCGCAGTCACTACCAGGAAAGGCTTCTGGCAATTTGAAGCAGCATCCGCCCGGATTTATTTTCAAGCCCTCAGCTACCTGTTGCCCGCAGCGTTCAATTTCCAAGGGCGATCGGCTGATTTAGCGGGCGATCGAATCAACAGCCTGCTGAATCTAGGTTACGCCTTATTGAGCCAAAACCTGTACGCCTGCGTGCAAAAATTCGGGCTGAATCCAGACTTCGGCAACTTGCACCATACCTGCTTTAATCACACACCTTTAGTCTGCGATTTAATGGAGCAATTCCGCGCGCCGATCGTGGAAGCATTAGTAGCAGATTTAGTCAATCAAAATTGCATAAAAATCGGAGATTTTTTACCGCCCGACGAACGGGGAGGACTGTATTTGCATCCCCAAGCGCTGCAAGAGTTCTTATTGCATTGGGAAACCAAGTTGCAGAGTTTCGCCACGCATTTATATGCCGGACAAGTCAGTTACCGTCACTGTTTGGAATTGCAAGTCAAAGAATATCTTGCTTGCGTGAAAGGAGAACAGGATGTTTATCGTTCCCTGCTGTGTCAAGAGGCGATCGCACGTTTGTAGTAAGGACGGATATCATGTCCGATCGATTAACCATAATATCCCGGTCGGGGCGGGTTTTTGAGATGGGAGATTGTTGGCAGGTATTTTTGGTGAGGGGAGCCCCTACGAAAATCGCGGTCGATCGACCGGACATGATATGAAGTCCTTCAACCAAATTTATAAGGAGTTTAGTCCTCACTACTAACAGGTTGAGTAATGTTTTACCTAATTTGCTACGACATCGCAGACGACAGGCGGCGAACGAAAGTTTCAAAGCTTTTAGAAGCTTTCGGAATGCGCGTGCAGAAATCAGTTTTTGAAGCAGTGCTGAATCAAAGCCAGTACGATAAGCTGCAAAAAAAACTGTCCAATCTGCTCGACGAAAAACAAGATCAACTGCGTTTTTATCCTTTACCTGCCAACAGCCGCTACCAGGTCAAGATATTAGGAACTGAGCCGGAATTTGCGATCGACGATTCTGTTTTTATCGTCTAACGGTCTATCCCCGCCGTAGGGAGACGGCAATGCCGTGTCCCTACTATCGGCCGAATGAAAACAATCGGTAAAGGGGCAAGATTTCATGTCATGTCGAACCCCAAAATTTCAGCTTGCTTTCACCAAACAAGTCACCAAAAAACTGAGTTTTCTTCCCCTCCCAGCCCGAAAGCAATACGAAAAAGCTTTCAAATTATTAGAAACAGAAGGGCCTAGCTACAGAAGTTTGAGAACCCACCGATACAAGCAAAAAACCGGAGATATTTGGGGGTCTTCAGCTTCAATGGCGTTGAGGTTTTACTGGGACTATACGGCAGAGAGAGAGATTTTGGTAACTAATCTGACTTCCCATTAATTTTGCAAAAATAGGGAAAATTTCGATGGCGAATACCCCGCGAAAAATTGAAGAGCGAGAACTGCGGTTAATTGCTCTTTACTGTCAGTGCCGATTAGGGATGACTCCTCAGAAATTCTACGGGAAATGGGATGTGACTTACGAGCAAATGGCGGAAATTTGCGGCCGATCGATCTCGACTGTTAAAGGGTGGTTTAAAAAAGACCGCCACTACCGGCGCCCTACTCCTGCTGACTTGCGAAATTTAGCTTTGATGGATTTTTTGCTAGAGCATTTTGAGGAAATAGGCGATAGCCTGTGGAACTTGATATGTCACCCAGAGCAATAAGTCAAGAGCATTTTGACCTGTTTTTACTCAAAAGTTCCAACTAAAAAAGCAAATAACTCAATGTTCGATCGGGAGAATGTCATGACGTATTTGGAAAAGTTGCACCCTTGGTGTATAGTGCGTTTGCTGCCGAATATGCAGCGGATTGTTGTGGGAAGGTTTCGCCGTCGAAACGATGCGATCGCCCACTGTCAAGCTTTGCAAAAGTTAGTTCCCCACGCGGCTTACACGATTATTTTTGATGTCGGTCAGCCGCAGGTAGAAAACAAAAAGTAGCAGGTAAAATTAATACCAAATCCTGCTTAAATATTGCCCTTTTTTCTTAGTCCGCGCAGGCGGACTTCGTTTGACAAGAAGCGGTTTCAACCGCCGATTGATATCATGTCCGATCGATCTACCACGATCGAAGGCCGGGGCGGGTTTACAGGATTTCTCCAAACTATTACAGATATGGGTGAACCCGCCCCTACAGGAATTACGATCGATTCACGCCTACACGATCTGACTTTTCGGTTGTCAAAGGGCGATCGAAGCCATCTCAATTAGTTTTATAATTTTCCTCAGTCCAGCAACGCGGCAAAACTTCGCCGGAGGGAAAAACTAATTTACCCTTCGGAAAATTCGCTGGTTCTTGCTCTTCTTCACCTGCTTGATTTCGTCCTAATACCTCATTTTTTGCAGGGCTGATTAAAGCATCTACATCGAGGATTTCTACCAAATCACCTGATTCTTTTTCTTGTAAAAGCATAGTTTTTCCGTGAATAAATGCGAGTTAGGGTTTGAGGACAACTTTGATGCAGTTGTCTTTTTTCTGTTTGAAAATCTGGTAAGCGTGGGGCGCTTCATCCAATTTCATGCGGTGCGTAATAACGAATGACGGGTCAATTTCGCCTTTTTGAACGCGATCGAGCAAAGGCCGCAAATAGCGGTGAACGTGCGTCTGTCCCATTTTCATGGTCAAGCCTTTGTTGAAAGCTGCACCTAGGGGCACTTTGTCTACGAAGCCGCCGTAAACGCCGGGAATTGAGACTGTGCCGCCCTTCCGACACGCGAGGATCGCTTGTCGCAGGGCCGTAGGCCGATCGCTCTCCAACCGCACGGTTTGCTTGGCTTTGTCGTACAAAGCGTCGAGACCGGTGCCGTGGGCTTCCATCCCCACCGCGTCGATGCAAGAGTCGGGCCCGCGTCCCCCCGTCATTTCGGTGACGGCTTCCCCGGCGTCCATTTCTTCGTAATTGATGATTTCAGCTTTGGCGGAGGCCGCCATTTGCAAGCGTTCCGGTACGCGGTCGATCGCAATTACTCGATCGGCCCCCAGCATAAACGCGCTTCTGATCGCAAATTGTCCGACCGGCCCGCATCCCCAAACTGCTACAGTATCCCCCGGTCCAATGTCGCAGTTTTCGGCCGCCATGTAACCGGTAGGAAAGATATCGGTGAGGAACAATACTTGTTCGTCAGAAAGTCCGTCGGGAATTTTTAAAGGGCCGACATCTGCAAACGGAACCCGCGCGTATTCTGCTTGACCTCCTGCATAACCGCCCGTTAAATGCGAGTAGCCAAACAGTCCCGCCGGCGAATGACCGAACATTTTTTCAGCCAGCCCAGCATTGGGGTTGGAGTTGTCGCACAGCGACCACAAATCGCGGTTGCAAAAGAAGCAACTGCCGCAAGAAATAGTAAAAGGAATGACGACGCGATCGCCCTTTTTTAAGTTCTTGACTTGGCTGCCGAGTTCGACTACTTCCCCCATGAATTCGTGCCCCATGATGTCGCCAGATTGCATGGTGGGGATGTAGCCGTTATAAAGGTGCAAATCAGAGCCGCAGATTGCTGTAGACGTGATTTTAACTATCGCATCGCGCGGGTTGATAATTGTTGGGTCTGGTACATTATCAACTCGCACATCATTTGCTCCGTGCCAGCAAAGAGCTTTCATTATTTTTTTCCCTCTAGTTAACTACTAGCTAGTAGATTTTTGATGGTAAATCTTAAACTTACTGCGCTGATAAATTACTGACTTGGATAATTTTTAATTTAACCCGATAAAATTTATTTTCTCTCTACCGTAGGTATAATTCATAAATCTATCTTCCGGCTGTTTTCAATAACAAAAATGTAAAGTTTATCCTCCAAATAAAGTGCGCGAGATTTCACATTCTTCTGTTAAGCCCCAACATTTATAGCAACCGCGCCCGACGGTTAGAATGTTCTTAATTGCTGAAACCGTTGCGGAAGATTGCTTCTGACTTCTCTTCCAGATAACTAAAGCCTTCTGACTTCTCTTTTAGATAACTAAAGCCTTTTTCCTTTTTCCTTTTTCCTTCTTCTTTCTTCCTTCAACATCTGCTATAACAGCTAACAACTACATAGCTGAGATTGTTTTTGTCGATCGGCGATCGCTCCCTTCTCACAATCAATAAACTTTCCGCATTTTGCCTCACTATAGCCGCTATTTTCGCTCACTTGAGATAAAAACCGACCGAAAACTTCTCATAGACCTCTTGCAAAAATAATTAGGACGGGCTCTTCGGCCCATCAATTGATGAAAAGGATTTTTGCAAGAGGTCTCATGTAAAAGCGGGTTTATCAATTATTAAGCAGGGTGCGTGACTTTTGTATAGCTCAACACTTCACCCCAATCAGGAGAATCCTGCACCCTGCTTAAGGAGGATTAATCGTCAAATATTGTATATTAGTTATCGCTAAAAGCCGAGCTTGCGCTAAAGTTGTTAAAGATTAAAATTTATCGATCGCCTTTTATGCCTTACACTGCATCTACCCCAACAGATCCGAATCAACCCAACATCCGCAATGCCGACCACCGCCTACTAGAATTCACCAAGCTGACGCCGATGATGCAGCGGTATGTGGAAGTGAAAGAACAGTATCCCCACGCACTTTTATTGTTTCGAGTCGGAGATTTTTTTGAGTGTTTTTTCCAAGATGCAGTTACTATTTCGCAGGAATTAGAACTTGTTTGTACTAGCAAAGAAAGCGGCAAAGAAATTGGCAGAGTGCCGATGACAGGAGTGCCGCACCACGCCCTCGACCGCTACACCTCAATGTTAGTAGAAAAAGGCTATGCCGTGGTAGTTTGCGACCAAGTTGAAGATGCCTCGATTGCTGCTAGAGAAGGTCGTCAAGTCAAGCGAGAAATTACCCGGATTCTCACTCCCGGAACTTTGACTGATGACGGAATGCTCAAACCCAGACAAAATAATTTTTTAGCAGCAGTCGTCATTGCTGGGGAACATTGGGGATTGGCTTATACTGATATTTCTACGGGAGAATTCGTCACTACCCAAGCAGACAGTTTAGAACAATTAACCTTAGAATTATTGCGCTTGCAACCTTCGGAAGTCTTGGTACCGACTAATGCGCCGGATTTGGTGACTATGTTGAGACCCGGAGAGAAATCCGAGCATTTGCCCGATTGTTTGCCGAATTCGTTTTGCTATTCTTTGCGATCGCAAATTCCGTTTACTTTGCCCGAAGCAAAACAGAGAATCCTGCAAAAGTTCAAAGTACGATCGCTCGAAGGCATGGGATGCGGACACCTTTCCCTCGCAGTGCGCGCCGCCGGCGGTTTGCTGCAATATATCGAAGAAACTCAAAAGGAAAAAGCAGTTTCTTTGCAAAGATTGCACACTTACACTCTCACCGATTTTCTCATACTCGACTACCAAACCCGCCGCAATCTCGAAATTACTCAAACAGTGAGAGATGGGGTTTTTCACGGTTCGCTGCTGTGGGCAATAGACAAAACCAGCACCGCAATGGGAGGCCGCGCTTTGCGCCGCTGGGTGCTGCAACCTCTGCTCAACATTAAAGGTATTTGCGCCCGACACGACACGATTCAAGAATTAGTAGAAAATAACGCCCTACGCCAAGATTTGCAGCAGTTGCTGCGCCAAAT
The DNA here is from genome assembly GCF_036704885.1 of Microcoleus sp. F4-D5. Lineage (NCBI taxonomy): Bacteria > Bacillati > Cyanobacteriota > Cyanophyceae > Oscillatoriales > Microcoleaceae > Microcoleus > Microcoleus sp. F4-D5. The sequence continues at coordinate 196,408 of NZ_JAUBSX010000002.1, forward strand.
TTACGACATCGAAAGACTGACAGGCCGCGCCGGTTCGGGAACAGCTAGCGCGCGGGATTTGGTCGCTTTAGCTGATTCTCTCTCGAAACTGCCGGCATTAGCCTCGATCGCAGCCCAAGGGCGATCGCCCTATTTGAAAGCGCTGCAAAATGTACCGCCAATTTTAGAAGAATTATCAACTAAAATTCACGCTCATTTAGTTGATGAACCGCCGATTCATTTAAAAGAAGGAGGTTTGATTCGATCTGGAATCAATCCCATGCTAGATGAAATGCGCCAAACTGCATCAGCAGACCAAGAATGGATTGCAAATTTAGAAGCTACTGAGAGGAAACGCACCGGAATTTCTAATTTAAAAGTTGGCTACAATAAAGCTTTCGGCTATTACATCAGCATTACTAAATCGAAAGTAGACCAAGTGCCGAAGGACTACACCCGCAAGCAAACTCTCACCAATGAAGAACGCTACAGCACTGAAGAATTAAAAGAAAGGGAAGTGCGAATTCTGACAGCGCGGGAAGATTTAAATCAATTGGAATACGATATTTTTGCTAAAGTGCGATCGGAGGTAGGAGAACACGCCGAAATTATTCGCAACGTTTCCCGCGCCGTGGCGGCGGTCGATGTTTTGTGCGGTTTAGCAGAAGTAGCAGTTTACCAGAATTACTGCCGCCCGACTATGACAGAAAGTCGGGAAATTAAAATTATTGAAGGTTGTCACCCTGTGGTGGAAAAGTCTTTGCCGCCGGGATTTTTTGTACCTAATTCGGCTTTTTTGGGTCGGGAAGCATCGCTAAACCGCCCAGATTTAATTATTTTAACCGGCCCGAATGCTAGCGGGAAAAGCTGCTACTTGCGGCAGGTGGGTTTGATCCAGTTAATGGCGCAGATGGGCAGTTTTGTGCCGGCGAAAGCTGCGAGTTTGGGAATTTGCGATCGTATTTTTACCCGCGTCGGCGCAGTAGATGATTTGGCAACCGGTCAATCTACCTTTATGGTGGAAATGAACGAAACTGCAAATATTCTCAATCACGCGACGCCGCAATCATTAGTTTTGTTAGATGAAATTGGCAGGGGAACGGCGACCTTTGACGGACTTTCGATTGCTTGGTCTGTGGCAGAATATTTAGCAAGCGAGATTCGGGCGCGGACAATTTTTGCGACTCACTATCACGAGTTAAATGAGTTAGCTTCTATTTTAGATAATGTCGCAAATTATCAGGTGACAGTGAAAGAATTGCCGGATCAAATCGTATTTTTGCACCAAGTTCAGCCGGGAGGTGCTGACAAATCTTACGGAATTGAAGCGGGCAGATTAGCTGGTTTACCGCCGTCGGTGATTGACCGGGCGAGACAAGTGATGAAGCAGATTGAGAAACATAGCAAAATTGCGATCGGGCTGCGGAAAGGTGTTAAAAAAGATGGTAAAAAAGAGTCGGAGGGCCAACAGTTAGATATTTTTGAGGATTGAAATGATCGAATTGCGCTCCGAATCCAAGACTTAGCTATCAACTGTATTTTAAGGTCAGTAATCTGGGCATTGCTGACCTTAAAATTACGAAAGTGTGATACTATTTTTGAAGATATCAAAAGCTTTACATAGGAGAATGAGATGGAAGGCAAAAGATTTATCCGAACTCTTCGCTTAAAAAATTTTCTATCCTACGGAAGTGAAGGAGAGGAAATAGAACTTCAACCCCTGAATGTGTTAATTGGCCCCAACGCATCTGGTAAGTCCAACTTGATCGATGCCGTGGGCATTTTACAGTCTACACCCAATGATATAAATACTCCATTTCGGCAAGGAGGCGGTATTGGCGAGTGGCTTTGGAAAGGTGAAAACAATTCCAACAATATTCCGACAGCTACAATCGAGGCAACCGTAGATTACCCTGAAGAACCTATCCCCTTACGCTATCAAATCTCTTTCACGATGGTAGGTCAAAAACTAGAAATTGTAGATGAAGCTGTAGAAAATGAAGAAAAATTTGGTTCAAGTTATAAAGATGTATATTTTTTCTACCGCTATCAAAATGGCAATCCAGTCTTAAATATTAGAAAGGTCTCAGAAGAGGGAACAAGTACATACACTAATAGGGGCGAACGCCATCTTCGCCGTGACGAGATAAATCCTTCTCAATCAGTTTTGTCCCAAAAACAAGACAAAGATTTTTACCCTGAATTAGCCTACTTAAACAATCAGTTTTCCAAGATCCGTATTTATCGGGAATGGAATTTAGGCAGGTACACGCCACCAAGAAAGCCCCAACCATCTGATCTACCAAATGACTTCCTTGAAGAAGATGCAAGTAACCTTGCTCATGTTTTGCTCGATTTAGATTTCCAAGGTATTAAACCTTTACTAATCGAGCAGTTGCAAAAGTTCTACGAGGCAGTAGGTGACATCACAGCTAGACTTGAAGGAAGTACAATACAAACATTTCTCAGGGATAAAAAATTCAAGAGAGCAATTCCTGCTACCCGTTTATCAGATGGTACCCTTCGTTATTTGTGCTTGCTGACTTTACTTTGCCACCCAAGTCCACCGCCCCTGATTTGTATTGAAGAACCCGAATTAGGGTTGCATCCAGATATCTTACCGACTGTTGCTGAATTGCTAATTGCGGCATCTAAAAGAACTCAAATAATTGTTACTACTCATTCTGATGCTTTAGTTTCTGGTTTGAGTGAAGTTCCCGAATCCGTCTTAGTTTGCGAACAGAATAACACAGGCAGTCACTTGCGCCGTCTAGATCCTCAGCAACTTAAAAAGTGGCTGGAAAAGTACACTCTAGGAGATTTGTGGCGGATGGGACACATCGGAGGAAACCGATGGTAAGGGAGATTCGTATTTATATTGAAGGCATTGGAGATGAAAGTGAAGATGAAAGTACAACAGAAAATATACCTCCAAAACGTCCGGGATTTAGGAGTAAAATTCCGGCTGGAAAAGAGACAACAGCGGGGCTCCGAGCGGGTTTTGTTCATTTCTTCAAAGAACTCTACGAGCTCGCAGAGAGCAAAGGCATAAAAATCCTGTCAATCATGTCTGGATCTCGCCGCGATGCTTGCGAAGATTTCCTAATGAGTGTGGAATCTTATCCAGATGCTTTTAATGTTTTGCTTGTTGATTCTGAATCTCCTGTTTCGGAAACTCACACACCTTGGGAGCATTTAAGGAGCCGAAAAGATGACCAACCTTGGATTTTGGCGACCCAGGGGCGTGATGATGACTGTTGCCACTTAATGGTACAAACTATGGAGGCTTGGTTTATTGCTGATATTGATGCTTTAAGCAAGTTTTATAATGGCGGATTTAAAGAAGATTATCTTCACAAAAGGCTGGAAAATCAAAGTGTGGAGAAAGTTTCCAAATACAACCTGAGTCAGTGGCTGAAATCAGCCACTAATAAAACCTCTAAAGGTAAATATCACAAAACACGACACGCTCCCAAACTGTTAGAACTTTTAGATGTTGACAAGGTACGCAAGGCTTCTCCTAGTTGCGATCGCCTTTTCACAACAATAATTACCAAAATCCTAGAAGAGACATAAATAGATTGCGTGTATGTAAGTCCTATTTACTTGCCATTGTGTAACTTTCTTACCTCTTTGTGCACGCTCATCCCAATTTCAAAAGCCTCATTTAGCAACCGCCCGTATTCAGTCGCCCGATCGCTCACATCCATCGCCATCAAGGCAGCCAAATTATTTTCAATATTAGCAAATAACTCGTAACGGCGGCCGATAAATTGCTGATTTTCCCTGAGAATCCTCTCGGTTTTCAAAGCACACACTAAACTTTCTCTAGTGATTTTTAACGCCTCAATTGCATCTGCTCGGTTAATTAAATTGGCTTGTAAATTGCCAGCAGCCGTTAGGCGATCGATAATATCTAAAGCCTGAATCACCTCATGATACTTCTCAACTTCATCCAGCAGACCCGCCAGAGTTGCCAGAGGCTTTGCCTTAACCCATTTATAGACATTCCAAGCCACAGTAATCACCAGCGACAAACCCAAAGTTATTTGTAAAACCCGGACAAATATCTCAGCATCGCTAAATGAACCAACATTATGTTTATTGACCAGTAAAGCAACCGGCAGCGAAACAACTAAGGTCAAGCAAAATATCAGCAACTCATTCAACAAAATAGAAAACAGCTTTTTCCCATTTCGCAATGCAGCAGATCGGTAAAAATCCGCGGCAAAACCGTCGCTCAAAGCTATTCCGCTCAAATCCTCCAACTCCTTCTCAGGAATTTTTAACTCATCCAAATCCGCTTGTATCACTCTTTAAAATCTCCTTCAATTGGGATTGATTACGATCCTCCCAGAGACATAATTGATTGCCACAAACTCAGATAAAAATTGCTTTCTCGGTTGCGGAACAGTTGAAAAGCCATTCCCGGCGACCCGAAAAACGGTCTCAGCGTCCATCCCAACTGACTGCCAACAAACGCATAGAGTCCCAACCAAAAGCGCAAAATATTTAGCCTGATGTCTTTGCCTTCCGTATCTTGTTCGGACAGAAAGTGCATTCCTTGATAAATGAAACTTACCCCCAAAAATCCTGTGATTGCCATAATAGCAACATTCAGCAACAAATAAAAAGTGTAATTGGTACTGCTGATGAGAAAAAACAGACTGACAGGTGCAAATCCAAACAGCAAAATGCTAATCATCGCCATCGCTGTCATCAACAATGTCAAATACTGTTCAAAAGTTCGTTTTGAACCAAACATGACATTAAAAAAGTACAGCGTGGGAAAGCAGATAATCAGTGTCAGCAAGTAAAGTGCTGGCAGTTTAATTGCTGAAACCAAACATTGCATCCACGTACTAGAGGCACCTAATATCGCTCCGTAAATGCCAAAAAATACGGTACTAGAAATCAACAAACCGAAAATTTTAGATTTGAGCTTGACACCTTGGCGAATTTCTTCGAGAAACTGTTGCCGTTCCCGCAGCAAATACATTACTACTGAAAAATATTTCACGGGCTCTCCTTGTGACTGATGCGACTCCGGATCAGTCATAACTCAAGCTGAGTGCGCTTGGCAAGCTTGTCAAATCAGGACACTCTATGTTAACCAATTATTCTTGGGCCCAGCTCACCACAAACTCAGATGTGGAGGCGTTTTGAGAGATACTTGCAAAGCTAAACGGCTCAAACTGAATACAGGTATGCTTTGTATTCAATTTATCTCCAAATTGTCTCCAAAAAGAGCGATCGGGCAGTCATTTGATACTCAGTTGATACTATGTTTGGTAATTCCGCAGTCATTTTGTATCCAATTTCTAGTCAATCCGACCCCTGGGCAACCCAGAGAATCGACAATAAAAAACCTCAAACCGTTGGTTAATCGTAGGTTTGAGGTTCTTATAGAAAGCATTTGACATTTTTTCTTAAAAAATAAGGCAAACAAACAAGTCGTCTCACATAACTCAATAGCCACAAGACGAGAAATCATGGGGCCATGGTGGCAAAAGAACCCAAATCGATATCGCACAGGGCTTACGCTTACAGCAATTGATCTCAAATGGGTTCTATACAGCGTAACTTGCATAATATTTTCCCACTGCCGCAGCGGACAAAACCAGAGTCACGTCATCTGCATGGTGTGAAAAAAGCAAAAGTTTGTGCAGACTGAGACGATCGCGGTGAAAGCCGATCGCGCGAAAGCGGCTAGAATCTTCCCAGCAGAGTTGTGGATTAGATGAGGGTGAGTAGGTTAATAATTGCGTCTAATTGTGGGCTTAAAGGGGTCATATCTTAGAAATATCCTAGAAATGTTGGACAGTAGCTGAAAGTATTGATATTGGGTTACTTATTTTGAACGGGCAGGGTAAAGTGAAAACAACTGCCTCGATCGGGTACGGAGTCTACCCAAATTTGACCGTAGTGGGCGCGGATGATCCCTTGACACAGGGAGAGTCCAATGCCGTAACCGTTTGTTGATTTATCTCGCTGCAAGCGAAAGCTGTCTTCAAAAATGCTCTCGCAATTTTCTTCAGGAATTCCCGGGCCGCTGTTGCAAATGCTGACTTGAACTTTGTAAGCGGTGCGGTGGAGAATTGAAAGATTAACAGTTCCTCGGTCTGGCGTGTACTTGCTGGCGTTGTCAAGCAAGTTGACCACGACTTGTTTGATGCGATCGGGATCGGCATAAATCAAGGGCAAATCTGTGGGAATGTCTGTTTGCAAGTTCAGACTTTTCTCCTGGAATTTGTCTTGAAACTGCAAGATTACGTCTTGACAAATCGCCCCCAGTTCGATTTTTTTTGGTTCAATGTGAAGTTGAGCGTTTGTACCCCGGGCTGCTTCCAGGATATCTGTAATCATGCGATCGACTATCCGGATTTGGCGGCGGGCTTGTTTCATCAAATGAGCCGCCAGAGTCGGTGTCAAACGCGGCTTTTCCCCCTGTTTCACCTTCTGACTTGACTCAATAGTTTCCAAAGCCAAAGATGCGGCCGTCAAGGGATTGCGCAAGTCGTGAGCTAGCATCGCAATAATCCGGTCTTTCAACTGCAATTGCTCTTGCAGGCGTTCTTTTTCCTGTTTTAGGCGAAAAACTTCATCGGATAGCTGCAGGAGTTCGGCGGCGCAAGCAACGGAATAGATTGGTTTTGGATTGGCTAGACTTGCAGCTAGAGCTGGGGCAGACTCTTGCCCAGGTGCGTATTCTTCTAGAGAACGCTGCCAGCGGGGCCACCAGTGTTCGAGTTGGGCGATCAAATTGCTGCCGGCGAGAGTTTGTCGCGGCTCAGGATGAATTTTGAGCAGCGAGGGAGTGGCTACAAGTTTAAAGTGTTCGGCTAAATCCGGCTGTTCTCCTACGTCGATGATTTGAAGTTCAAAGTCGCACTCTGCCTTCAAATCTTTGAGGTACTTGCGGATGTGTCTGGTTTGTTCCCGGGAAGAGGGACGCTTGTCTACGAACAGCAAAAGCTGTAGAAGCTGTGCAGAATTTGCCGGCGGTTCGGGAGAACAGTCGGTATTGCTGGTGCTGGGTGTTGGATGGACGCTGTTGAGCTTTTCGATCGGGTGAAAATAATTGACCATTGCCGAGCCGAGTTATTTCACTTCTACTTTAATTTAATACTTACTTTAGATTTGTGCTATTGTCCGATAATTTCATTATGGCGGGCCGATGATATTTTTGAGATGGAAGAAAAATGAGTCGCTGCGGGTGGTGGTTCAAGTGGCGGCCGCCTTTTTTGTGCTGTGCTTGTTGCTGACCCTGCACCGCTACTACAGCTTTTACGCTACTTACGACCAAGGCATTTTCAATCAACTTTTTTGGAACGGCACTCGGGGTCACTTGTTTGAGAGTTCCCTCTCTTCGGCTTTGTCCACTAATGTCGTTCATCAAAACCAGCTCCCGTCCGTATCTTACTACCGGTTGGGACAACATTTCACTCCGGCGCTGATGCTGTGGCTGCCAATTTACTCGCTGTTTCCCTCCCCCGTCACTTTGACTGTGTTGCAGGTAACTTTAATTACCGCGGCTGGAGGAGTTCTCTACGCTCTCGCCAGACACTATCTGGAACCGAGGCTGTCGGCGACAATTGTTGTGAGCTATTACTGCGCTAACGCGGTTATCGGCCCGACTTTGGGCAATTTTCACGATGTTTGTCAAATTCCGCTGTTTGTCTTCGGCTTGCTGCTGGCGATGGAGAAGCGCTGGTGGTGGCTGTTTGGGATTCTGGCAACTTTAATTTTGGCCGTGCGAGAAGATTCGGGAATTGTTTTGTTTGGCGTCGGATTTTACATGATTTGCAGTCGGCGCTACCCTTGGACTGGCTTGGCTGTCTGCATACTCAGTTTTAGTTACACGATCGTCCTGACTAATCTGATTATGCCTTTGTTTTCTGCTGACATATCCCAGCGGTTTATGATGGAGCGCTTCGGTCAATATGCCGATGGAGAGGAAGCTTCGACTCTCGAAATTATTTGGGGAATGGTGAGCAATCCCGGGCGGTTGGTGGCTCAATTATTTACGCCGTTTTTTGCTAAGATTAGATACCTGCTTGGCCAGTGGTTGCCATTAGCTTTGGTTCCAGCTTTCGCGCCTGCGTCTTGGATGATAGCTGGATTTCCGCTGCTTAAGCTATTTTTAGCGAAAGGAGAGTCGGTGCTGGCGATTAATATTCGCTATGCGATGACTGTGGTTCCAGGGCTTTTTTATGGGGCAATTTTGTGGTGGGCTAACCGTCAAAAGGAAGAAGATAGAATGGTGATAGAGGAAAGACTGTTTTTGCGTTTTCCTTCTGCTTTATTTCCTCTGCCTTCGTCTTCAAAGTTTCGCCGTTTTTGGGCGTTTTGCATCTGCTTGTCGCTATTTTTTACCTTCACGTCAAACCCAAATCGGACTTTTTCTTTGATTTTGCCCGATGCGATCGACCCTTGGGTGCAGGTTCCTCTTGTCAGACAATGGCAGCACGTTTTGCAAGTCCGGCCGCTGTTGGCTCAAATTCCTGCTGATGCTAGCGTGGCTGCGACGAATACTATTGTGCCGATTTTGTCAAGCCGCCGGGAAATTCTCAGGTTTCCGATGTTTGAACTGCGCAATGATGCGGGGAAGGCCGTGAAGATGGAATATGTAATTGCCGATATCTGGCAGTTGCAGCAGTATCAGGCTGCGTTTCGCCGAGAACGCCGACAGTTGCAGGAGATTGTACCGGCGATCGATCGAATGTCCAAATCTGGAGAGTACGGAATTGTTGGCTTTGAAGACGGCACGATTTTGATGCGTCAGGGTGCTGTTTCTAACTCTGCATCGGCTGCTGCTTGGAGCCGTTTTCGCCGCGAATTGGAGCCGATTTTGAAGAAAGGGTAAGCGGGTAGGCGCGATCGCCATTGCTTTCTTGAGTCACTCAAATCTTGAGGAAACCTGTTTTTTTTCAGGCAATGGCGATCGAGCAATTTCCTGCAAAAACCAGGTTTATGCATGATTTTCCGTCCTTGTTGCTGCCAAAAGTCAGGCCTTGGGCCTCCACTTGCGAACCGCTCAAATTAGAGGCTGGTTATTATACAATAAATCTGTTAATCATAAACATTAAGATATATAAAATCTTTGGAGGCGAGAAAAATGAAAATTTTGGTATTGGCATGGGAGTTTCCTCCCAGAATCGTAGGCGGTATCGCCCGCCACGTATCGGAACTGTATCCAGAATTGGTAAAGCTGGGCCACGAAATTCACTTAATTACAGTAGAGTTCGGCCACGCGCCGATGTACGAAGTGGTGGAAGGAATACGGGTGCATCGGGTGGTGGTGGGGCACGCCAGGGACTTTTTTCACTGGGTGGCGAACCTCAACCAAAGCATGGGCCACCAAGGCGGGAAACTGATGCTGGAGGAAGGCCCCTTTGATATCATCCACGCTCACGATTGGTTAGTGGGAGATGCGGGAATCGCGCTCAAGCATACCTTTAAAGTACCGCTAATTGCCACGATCCACGCCACCGAATACGGCCGCTTCAACGGCCTCCACAATGACGGGCAGCGCTACATTAACGCCAAGGAAAACGACCTCGCTTACAACGCTTGGCGGGTAATTGTTTGCAGCGATTATATGCGGCGTGAAGCCGAACGGGTACTATCTACTCCGTGGAACAAAATAGAAGTAATTTACAACGGAATTAGACCAGAGAAAAAACCCCGATGGCACGAATTTGACGCGATGAATTTCCGCCGCCAGTTTGCTGCTGACGATGAGAAAATAGTCTATTATGTAGGAAGAATTAGCTATGAAAAAGGCATTTCTGTATTTCTCAATGCTGCACCTAAAGTAATTTGGGAGATGGGCGGTCATGCAAAAATTGTAATTGTTGGCGGCGGCAATACAGACCATCTAAAACATTTAGCTTGGCATTTAGGAATTTGGAATAAGTGTTATTTTACTGGGTTTATGTTTGAGGAACATCTCGACAAATTCCAGACGGTGGCTGACTGCGCGGTTTTCCCCAGTCTTTACGAACCTTTTGGGATTGTAGCGTTAGAAAGCTTTGCCGCAAGGGTGCCCGTGGTCGTTTCGGATGCCGGCGGACTTCCAGAGGTGGTGCTGCACACTAAAACTGGCGTTGTTACTGAGGCAAACAATCGGGATTCTTTGGCCTGGGGAATTTTGGAGGTTTTGAAAAATCCGGGTTACGCGCAGTGGTTGGTTGACAATGCTTATGAGGATTTGGAACGCCGGTTTAGTTGGCCGAAGTTGGCGATGGAAACTCAGTGGGTTTATGAACGGGTGGTGGAGGAAAGGGCTGAGGTTGATTGGTAAAAATGCTCTTTTTTGAGAGTTGAGAGTTGACAGTTGACGGTTGACTGTTAAAGGTTGACAGTTGACGGTTGACGGTTGACAGTGACTCGAATATCAACTTTTTTGGTGCAAATCTTAAGAATTTGTAACACAATGATAGAGACACTCGAACTTACTTTGAGCGCACTCAAAAGATTTAAAGGGAATTAGCATCTTGAATATTTTTAGGGACATCGATCCCCAACCCAGACGCAGCTTACTGATTTTATTCACCGCAGGTCTGCTATTCTGGTCGAGTTTGGCTTCGCTACTGCCAACTTTGCCCCTGTACGTTCAATTTGTGGGTGGCACAAAACAGCAAATTGGCTTTGTGATGGGTGCATTTGCGATCGGACTTTTGCTATCGAGGCCACCGTTGGGTAAAATAGCCGACAGCAGGGGGCGAAAACAAGTTTTGCTGCTAGGCGCGGCAGTCGCTGCGATCGCCCCTTTGGGCTACCTGTTAGCTCAATCTATCCCCTTACTGTTACTTATTCGCGCTTTTCACGGCATTAGTATCGCCGCTTTTACCACAGCTTACAGCGCTTTGGTAACAGATTTGTCGCCGCCAGGAAAGCGCGGCGAATTAATCGGTTACATGAGCTTGGTGAGTCCTATTGGTCTAGCATTTGGCCCGGCTATTGGCGGATTTGTGCAAGCTTGGGTTGGTTATACTCCTTTGTTTGCGATGTCGGCGGTTTTCGCTGTAACTGCTGTATTTTTCACCTGCAAAATTGCGGAACCTAATTTGGCAGATTTAACAAAATCGGACTCCCTATCGGAGGACAAAAATAGCCAAAAATACTGGGAAATGCTCTGGAACCCTAGAGTGCGGATTCCGGCTGTAGTGTTATTGGTGGTTGGTTTGGTATTCGGAACTTTGAGCACTTTTATGCCTTTGTTTATCCAAGAAACCAAGGCTAATTTGAATGCTGGATTATTTTATTCTACGGCTGCTATCGCCAGTTTCGGTATGCGGTTAGTTACGGGGCGGGCTTCGGACAAATACGGCCGCGGCTTGTTTATTTCTGGCGGATTAATCTGTTATGCCGTCTCTATGTTATTGTTGTATTTTGCTAACAACAGCAGTGCTTTTTTAATCGCCGCTTTGGTTGAAGGTTGCGCGGGCGGTACGGTTATGCCGATGATGGTAACGCTGATGTCGGACAGGTGCGAACCTCATGAAAGGGGCCGCTTGTTTTCGCTTTGTATTGGCGGATTTGATTTGGGAATTGCGATGGCTGGGCCGACTTTAGGCTTTGTTGCTGAACAAGTTGGCTACAGAAATATGTTTGGTTTGGCGGCTGGACTCGCTGGCATGGCTTTCCTGATTTTTATTACTCAGTCTAACAAGGGCTTGTCTAATTCGATGAAATTTGCGATCGGTCGAGGCAAAGATTTTTATGCTTTGAATCGATAGATCTAACAGAAAAAAGAAGCAAGAGGCCATCATGGGACTTAAAAAAAATCGGTTTCTCCCAAAACATCGTGAATCTATGCGACAGATATTGAGGCAGAAACCGGGTTTTTGTCCCCGCGCACTATTCTCACAAACAGGCAAGATGCCTGTGAACCGAAGAGTGAGGTTTCTTGTAAAATACCAATTAAAAAAGTTATGAGTCTTGAATGTTGAGTTGAATTAATTTCTTAATTCAAAACTCAGAACTCAAAACTCATAACTTTTATTAGTGGGCTTGGAGGGATTCGAACCCCCGACCTCATGGTTCGTAGCCATGCACTCTATCCAACTAAGCTACAAGCCCCTGTTGAGTTCAGATTTAATCTAAAATTGATTAAGTTCTTTTCTCACAGAATCTAACATTAACACCATTACCAAAATAATGCAAGACCTTTCGCCAACTTTTTCTAAACTGCCCGATGCGGCACAGCTAACTCACCTCGACAGCAGCGGAGAAGCCCAAATGGTAGACGTTTCAGCGAAGGAGCCCAGTGTGCGACAAGCTGTGGCCGCGGGCCGGGTGCGGATGTTGCCGGAGACGTTTGCGGCGATTGAAGCGGGGAATGCGCCGAAAGGTGATGTGTTGGGGACTGCAAGGCTGGCTGGAATTATGGCGGCGAAACAGACTGCACATTTGATTCCTCTGTGCCACCCTCTGCCGCTGAGTAGCGTGGAGGTGCAGGTGATAGCGGATGCTGGGTTGCCGGGGTATCAAATACGGGCGACGGTGAAAATTAAGGCGGAAACAGGGGTGGAAATGGAGGCGCTGACGGCGGTTTCGGTGGCGGCGCTGACTTTGTACGATATGGCGAAAGGATTGGAAAAGTCGATCGCCATTGAATCGATTCGACTGGTGAGTAAAAGCGGCGGCAAGTCAGGGGACTATCAAAATTTAGAGGCTTAATTTTTCGGCCTTGAGAGGGATGTAGAATTCAAAAAGCTGCACTTAAGATTAAAATAGGCACGGAACTACTAATATCAAGTGAAAAACTATGCCTCCTCGTTGGCCCCGCAAACCCGATCGCAACGATCCAGAGTACCGCCGCTTAGATGACCGCATGAATTTTGCCATCCACGTCGGTCTTTTTTCTGCTACCAATTCTGGTTTGTGGTTTGTTCACAATTTGCAAAAGGCTGATTGGCCTTGGGCAATTTCGGTAACGGGTGGATGGGCTCTAGTAGTTTTGGCCCACGCGGTTTACATTTTTGCGATCGCCGATTATTCTCCCCTCACCAAAGATTCTGGCTGAAGGCAGCGGTGGGCGATTTGTTAAGTCTTTTGATTGGTAACAAATAACTTTCGGCTTTTTTGATATGGCTAATACTACACAGGCGATCGAATCCTTAGCAGCCGAAATCGGCGAAAATGTCTACATGGACATTGCCAAGTGGCATTTGTATCTTAGTAATGCTCACCTGCATACGGTTGTTGCCCAACAACTTTACCCGATGCTGGAAGATGGCAATTTAGATGAAGATAAAGTTGGACAAGTTTTGCAAGGAATTCCAGTCAAATTGGGCGGCGGCAAGCGGGAAGTGCCGCTGGCAGATTTAATTCCGATGCAGTGTCAAGTTCAGTTGATGGATGTGCTTGAGGAATTTCAGCGGAAGATGTAAAGTAAAGGGCGGATTTGGTAAACAAATTGTGGGCGTTGTGTCTGGTATTTCGCCCTTAACCCGCGCCGACAATTTTATTTGCGAAAACGCCCCCGAATGCGATTGACAAACATATCAACTTCCGGCAACTTCATCTGACTGACAAACAGGGCAAAAACTCCTAACCCTACAAAACTTGCTACACTCAACTGCACTAATTGAACTACCAAACCTTCAGTACCCAAAACTCTTTGACAGGTTTGCAGAGTAGCCAAGGTAACGAAAGCAGTTAGACAACTCCCAGAAGTTAACCCCAGAAAAGGCAAACTCCACTGCCCCCAAGGCAGGCCGCCCAGCTTTTTATCTAATAAGTACAAAAGCATAACCATCGAAAGAAGATTCACTCCCACCGTCGCCAAAACTAATCCGGGCGCCCCAAAAGCTCCAACCAACAAATAATCCAAAAGAGCGTTTAAAAAGATATTGATAATACTGATGCGAAAAGGGGTTTCCCCGTCTCCCAAAGCGTAAAATACCCGTACCACAACGTCGCGTCCCAAATACACAAACATTCCAATACTGTAAGCCATCAAGATCGGCGTGACAAACTCCGAGGCTGACCGATCGAAAGCATAGCGTTCGTAAACAACGCGGACGATCGGTCCAGCCAGCGTTACCATTAAAGCACTCAGCGGCAGCATCGTAAGGGCAGTCAAAATTAAAGATTGACGAATTCGATCTTTTAATTCCGGCCAATCTCTCGGATCGGTGAGGCGAGAAAATATCGGCAAAAATGGCACTAAAATTACATTAGAAATGATGCCTAAAGGCGTCATAACTAACAAGCCGCTGTAACCCATCGCAGAGGCAGCTTGAGGGATGTAGGATGCGAAAAATAGGTCAGTATAAACATTTATTTGCAGCATTCCTGATGATAAGGTAGCAGGAACCATCACCTTAATTACTTCTTGCACTCCGGGGCGTTTAAAATTAAACCGCAAGCGCAATGTTCCCAAGCCGGCGCGCCACTGCGCCGCTAGTTGCACCAACCACTGCAAAACTGCTCCCGCTAGAGTTCCCCAAGCTAACACTAAGCCGCCGATTAGTGAGTATTCTGGCTGAATAATTTTGTCTCCGAGTTGCAGTGCGAGAATCCCCAAACCCCCGACAAGTGCAACGCTAGAAAATAAAGGGCTAATCGAAGGCAACCAGTACATATCGGCGGCATTGAGAGTGCCGAAACCAATACCAATTAAGCCTGAAAGTAAGGCCATCGGTGCCATAATCTGAAATTGCTGGACGGCAATTGCTTTAATTTGTAAACCTTCTGCTGTTCTATTTAATCCAGGTGCTACCAAATCGATCAGCGGATCGGCAAAAATAATTAAAGCGACTGTTACCAATAGCAGCAAGCCACCGACTAAAGTGGTGATAGTCTCGACTAAGGGTGCTGCTTCTTTTTTATCGCGGCGGGCTAAAACGCTGACTATGGCGCTGTGAAATGGCCCGTTAATGCCTCCGAGCAAAATAAATAAGAAACCGGGGATAACGTAGGCGTAGTTGTAGGCATCGACGGCGACACCGACTCCAAAGGCTGCGGCGATCGCAATTTGGCGCACCAATCCAAAGACTTTGCTAATTAGAGTGGCGACTGCGACAATGCCGGCAATCCCCGCTAGGGAACGAGAGGGCTTCTGGGTTTCAGACACAAATAGTTACAAACGCAAGTGCTAACAGGCTTCACTAAGTTTAATAGCAAATCTGGAAAATGATAACATGAATTCAGAAAAATTATATTTCTAATTATCTTTTCTTGCTAATTTTGGTGATATTACTGAGCCCGAGAACTTTAT
The DNA here is from genome assembly GCF_036704885.1 of Microcoleus sp. F4-D5. NCBI lineage: Bacteria > Bacillati > Cyanobacteriota > Cyanophyceae > Oscillatoriales > Microcoleaceae > Microcoleus > Microcoleus sp. F4-D5. Next base: position 211,619 of record NZ_JAUBSX010000002.1, read on the forward strand.
TGATATGCCGGATGCCTGGTACATTCTTGTCACAGATATTCGCGGTTCGACGCAAGCGGTAGAAGCCGGACGTTACCAAGATGTTAACTTATTGGGGGCTTGTTCGATCGTTGCTGTTTTGACTGTCGCTGGTTAAACATAGATGCGGTTTGTGTTGGTGGCGATCGCGATTCTGTGTTAATTTGGTCGCAAATTTTACCCGCTGCGAAAGAAGCTTTTCTGGCGGTGAAAGAAGTGGTAAAAAGCGAATCTAACCTAGTTTCCGAGTTGGCGCAGTCGCGGTAACAATTGCACTCGCAGCTAAGTTTAGGGTAAAAACATTAGAACTCCGCAAGTTCCGCAGGAAGTCAAAGACAGAGCCTCGAACGGCCAGGCAGAAGGCGCATAGCTGGCAGGTTTAAAAAATAGCTGATCCGTATGAATTGGACTCCACAAATAGTGAGACAGGTTTTACATGAATGGCAAAAGCTTGGTAACGAAGGGCTTGGGAAATTGTGGAAAATACTGGGTTTATCTATCTTTTTATGACCAAAATATTGGTCGGAATGAATAAATTGAATTGGAGTAGCAGCAGAACAAAAAAATGGTATACTGATTTTTGGGACTGGAGGGCGATCGTCGAGGTTTTGAATGAACGCTGAAGAACTTTTAAAAATATACGCAGCAGGACAACGCGACTTTCAGGGAGCAGACTTAAGTGGGCTCGACCTCAAAGGTGCAAATCTGAGTGCAACAAACCTACAGAATGCAAATTTATCGGGAGCTGAGTTGAGTGAGGCAACTTTGAACAATGCAAACCTTGATGGAGCAAACTTCAGTAGAGCATCCCTGCTAGGAACAAATTTAGTCGGGGTAAAAGGTAATGCCAACTTCAGTTTGGCAGACCTCAGCGGTGCTGACTTGAGTAGGGCAAATTTGTATGGTTCCAACTTGAGTAATACTAAGTTGAACCATGCAAACTTGAGTGATGCCGAATTAGTCGGGGCACAGTTAACGAAAACTTCCTTCAAGGAAGCAAATTTAAGTAGAGTAAATCTGACAAGCTCAAAATTAACGGGAGCCAACTTGACTGGAGCAGAATTGAGTCAAGTGAACTTAAAAGGTGTTAGTCTCCAAGAAGTCAATTTTCAGAGAGCTAAACTCCGAGGTGTCAATCTATCTGGATTTAACTTATCAGGAATGAATCTGGGTGAGGCGGATCTTAGTGCAGCAGACCTCACAGGGACTAATTTGAAAAAAGCCTGTATGAAAAGGACAAATCTAAAAAAAGCTAGCCTTAAACAAGCAAGTATAATGCTAGCAAATTTGGAGGGAGCCAACTTTGAGAAAGCAGACTTAACTGATGCTAAGACTTATGGTTGGAATATTAAAAATGCAGACTTCACTGGTGCTATAATGCCCGATGGAGAAATCTACGAGCCTGACACTTCCGAACCAGAAATCTCAGAACCAGAAATCGACTACAAACCGGAAACCTCTCAACAAGAATCCCAAAAAGTGACATCTATGACGCGCAAAATTATTCGTACTGACAAAGCACCCGCACCCGTGGGCCCTTACAATCAAGCCATTGCCGCTACGGGCACTATGCTGTTTGTAGCCGGCCAAATTGCGATCGACATTAGACTAAACGATATTGTCTACACCGACGATGTGGCAAAACAAACCGAACAAGTTATGGCAAATATCGAAGCCATTCTCGCAGAAGCCGGCGCGACTTGGTTGGATGTGGTAAAAACTACGGTTTTCCTCAAAGATATGAATGATTTTGCCGCTGTGAATGCGGTTTATGCCAAGTATTTTGATGAGGCAACTGCACCGGCGCGCGCTTGTGTCGAGGTTTCGCGTTTGCCGAAAGATGTGTTAGTGGAAATTGACTGTATTGCGGTTATTTAACGTGAGTTAGACTGCTGACAATCAAGCATCCAGGATACAAGCCCCCGGATTCATCCGTCCAGAAATAAAAAACCTGTATCCGATAAAGGAGCCCCCGGATTTATCCGTGGGGTCAATGCTTCTCTTCTCAAATCTCAAATCTCAAATCTCAAATCGATCGTCCAGAAATAAAAAACCTGTATCCGATAAAGGAACCCCCGGATTTATCCGTGGGGTCAATGCTTCTCTTCTCAAATCTCAAATCTCAAATCTCAAATCTCAAATCTCAAATCTCAAATCTCAAATCTCAAATTGATTGACCTGGCCGGAAAATCTATCGACGTGCAAGGTATGTAGAGTCTGACAAAATTGCCTCGACTGACTGCAATATCACTGTCGGAATTGGGCGTACAAGTCAGCACAGTTCACCAATATCTTCGCTCGAAACAAGCGAGGGAGCGCGCCAACCACTAATATTATTTCCTGTCGATTATCGCTAATACGGTAGGGGCTGCCCTCACGAAAAATATCTGCCAAAAATCTCCAATTTCAAAAACCCGCCCTTTTAATCGCGGTCACTCGATCGGACATGATATAACTGAGCAAGATCGGAATTTGCGCTCATCGACCGGACAATATCTTTTACCCCAACTAACTGAAAGTGGAAATAGGAGGGTAAATATCATAGAGAGATGACTTTTGAGGCTGGTATGTGTACGCAATTAGATGGGAGACTAGATTCACCATAAGAATAGAGATTTTCAGTCTTGTCTATTGCAGTTGACACAGAAAAGAGTCTTTAACCGATCGTTGACTGACTCAATTATTTCTTTTTGATTAAGTCGCATTTTATCGAAAGGGGCAAGAGTTTATTTTTCATGTTTGATGCGGAACTTACCCGACGTGCGGGGTAAGTTCCGCATCAAACATCCAAACATCGGCAGGATCGCGGTTTTTTGGGCAAGCTTCAGCCTGCTGAGGTAGCGAAGATCGGGTTCTGATGAAGATTTGGTTTGATGCCAGATTGTCCGCCATTAATCACCGATCAAGCTGCGATAGTCTCACTATTTCAAATTAGCAGGAGGAGTTTCAGGTACAACCCAGTAGTAGACTGTTCTGTCGTCCACTTTTACTACCTGCTCAGGTTTCCAGTCGCCCATATCGAATTCATGAGACACAATGCGCGTACCTGGTTTTAATTCACTGAGTAATTTGGGGCGCAGTTTTACGTTGAGTTCTGGCAAGAGATAAAGCGTGACAACTGTTGCCTCACTGAAGTCTGTTTGGAATAAATCTTCCTGACGAAACTGGACGCGATCGGTCACGCCAGCCTTTTTGGCGTTCTCGTTAGCTTCTCGAATGCGTTCTGGGTTGATGTCAATACCAATGCCCCGCGCCCCAACCTTTTGAGCGGCTGCAATCACAATCCTACCGTCGCCACTACCTAGGTCGTAAACCACGTCATTGGATTGCACGTTTGCCAGCCGCAGCATTTCATTCACAACTGCTACAGGCGTTGGAACGTAAACGACATCGGGTTGACGGGTGGGAGCTTCTGTTGTGGGGCTAGGAGTCGCTTGAGCCAGATCGGAAACAGAATTAGTTGGGGATGTGGCAGCCGGAGTTGGAGCCACTGTCTCAAAGTTACGTTGTTCGGTACAGCCGATCGCAGCAAAACTGAGAATGCTAACGCCGACAAAGAGTGATTGCCTAATGGTTTTGAGTTGCACGATCGTAAATCTCCAAAAAAAGTTGCTATGTAGTATGACGGACAAAGGGAAGACCCAGTAGAACGACGATGACCCCTGCGATCGCGCCGATGCCTGTATAGACCAGACTGGAATAGAGCAAATAGCCACAAATAGCGCAGAACACTATGGGAACGATCGGGTAAAGCGGTACGCTAAACGGGCGGAGTCGATCGGGTTCTCGAATGCGTAAAACAATTAACGACAGGGTGCCGATCGAAAAGAAAAACCAGAAGATGGGCGCAGTGTAGTCCACCATCGTTTCAAATCCTTTGCGGGTGAAGGTTCCCAGCCCAATCAGCGTCAGCGCGATCGCACCTTGCAATAAATAAGCGGTCGTCGGTGAACTCGGATGCGGGTGCCAGCGTCCCAACCAGCGAAACGCAGACATATCCTGCCCCAGAGCAAAGCTGCTGCGTGCGCCCGTAAAGATAGTGCCGTTGATCGACCCCAGCGTGGCGATCGCAACCAGCAAACTCACAAAGGCGGCTCCCGGTTCACCCAGCACTCGCCGCAGTAAATCTGCTGCAACGGCTTGAGAGCCTGCCATACCTGCGATACCCAATCCCTGCAGATATGCCAGATTGATCAGCACGTAAAGTCCTGTAATGATGCCAATGCTCCAAAGGAACGATCGCACGATATTGCGTTGCGGGTTGTGAATTTCGGCAGAAATGTAAGCAGCTTCATTCCAACCCCCATAGGACAGCAACACAAAGACCAGCGCTAAGCCCCAGGAAGAGGTAGGGGAAGCATCGGAGGAAAGGGGTCCGACGGCAGGAGGGGAGGATGCCAGACCAACCACGATCACCAGCAGCAAGCCTAAAACGAGTATCACCGCTAGCCAGTTCTGGAGGCTTTTACTCTGGCGCAGTCCAATGATGTTCAGCATTGTGAGCAGGGCGATCGCGACTGCTGCGTAAATTGCAGGCGAGTAGCCACCTAGTGGAAGTAGCTCAGAGGCATAGTCGCCAAACACAAATGCCAGCAGCGCGATCGATCCAGTCTGAATCACGGTCATGCGCGCCCAGGCAAATAAAACTGCGATCGGTTGCCCAAATGCCCGTTTCAGGTAGTAGTAGTTGCCGCCGACATGGGGATATGCCGTTGCCAATTCGGCGTAGCAAAGTGCCCCCAGCAATGACACAACACCGCCTATCAGCCAGACTCCTATGACACCACCAACCGTTCCGGTATTAGCAGCGACCAGAGCAGGGGTTTCAAAAATTCCTGCGCCGATTACTAGCCCGACAATCAAGGCGATCGCATCAATTAGAGTAATAGAGGGTTTTGGAGTCCCTGTTTGGGGTTCGTTACGTTCCACCAGTGCAGTGTTCTCTAATCTATCCACAGTTTTAGCTTCTCAACGAGTAGAATTTTTAACGACACCCAGGCGTAAAGCAATTTCCGTTTTGCCCAAAAATCCGACGCCCGCTCAGAAGAATTAGAATTCCTGCGATACCAGAAATTAAAAATAATTGCTGGAAACGTGAATTGTTCATCCTCAAAAACCTATTTAAAATAGGGTTGACAATCAAGGTCTACTCTTAGCGTCAACAGCAAATGTGACTCAAAGGTGACAATTCCCACATTTTTCCAATTAATTACTCAGAGCAGGTGCCCGTGCTTCGATTGTTTGCAGGATAATCAAACCAGAACGAACCATTGCTTGCAGTTGAGGTAGCATCTACCAAATCCGCGTCACTCCTGAAATCAATACACGATCGCTTCGATCGCCAACCAGACAACCGCACAGATAATCCATACACGAGACTCAGCCTTTTGTAAGATGATCGGCTCTACACGATCTTGCACAATAGCAATCATGTTGTTGAATGGTGAGAAGCACTGGATTGCTAGATCGGGGCTTGGTATTGTCGGCAAATTTTCGGCTTAAAAGTGATTAAACGACGATCGATCGTGTCTGCAAGAAAAAGTGATTTGAACGGGTGGATAAGCGGTGTTAGCTGTTTTCTTTGATTCACAAAAATTGATGGCAATTGGAGCGTAGCTCAAAAGTAATTAACAGGTAAAAAGGCATGAAACGAACAAACATTCTTAAAACCCACATTCCGCACCCCAAACTGGCACATAGTCGGATTGAGGGGGTAAAAGTGAATCACCCGAGACAAGGGTGAGTAAAAATACTCAATAATTTTGGTCACACTCCAATCATGAGGGCTGAAAATTTCTGACAAGAGAAGTGAAGGCATGAGTTAAATCTGATACGAGTTAAAATGGCGAGCGGTAGAAAACGAAGTTTATGGCGTATTCGTAACCTGATTGATGACGAAAATGCGTTAATTGCGCTCGCAACCATAGCCAATAATCACCAAAAACAGTGTAAACTAGCAATCGCGATAAACGCTTAAATCAGGATTCAGCAGCCCATGCAGAAAGCATCCCAGATAAAAGTAGAAAACCTAGATCATCTGGGCTTGATAGCCGGTCTAGTTGATGAAATAGGAATTGTTGAAAAAATCAATGAATTAGTAGGCGAACAACCGGGTGAGATAGTCAGTCCCGGCCTGGTAGTTAAAGCCATGATCATCAATGGATTAGGGATGGTTTCCGCCCCATTATACTTATTTTCTAAATTTTTTGAAGGGAAAGCAACAGAACATTTACTTGGAGCAGGGATTCAAGCATCACATTTAAATGATGACCGCTTAGGAAGAGTATTAGATAAATTATATTTAGCAGGAATTACAGAAATATTTACAACCATTGCCCTGTCAGCAGCTCAAAAATTCGAGATAAATACCGACACATCTCACCTCGACTCAAGTTCATTTCATCTACATGGCAAATATGAACAAGAATTGCCATCAGTATCTTTTGCTAAAACAGAAATGGATAGCAATCAGTTAGATAATTCATCAATCAACCATCAAACATCCCCAATACCAATTCAAATTACCTACGGCTACTCTCGTGACCATCGTCCCGACTTAAAACAATTTATTTTAGACCTAATTTGTAGTGGAGATGGAGATGTGCCACTATTTTTACGAGTAGCTTCAGGAAACGAATCAGATAATTCCATATTCGCCTCAATCTGTCAAGACTTTAAAAACAAATTAAATCTCGACAGTTTAATGGTAGCTGACAGTGCATTATATACCGCTCCCAATTTAGAAATGTTAACCAATTTAAGATGGTTAACTCGTGTACCACTAAGCCTGAAACAAGCGCAGCAACTGGTGTCTCAGCTAAATGAATCAGAATTCACTGAAAGTTCAATAACGGGATATCGTTGGTCAGAACACAAAAGTAATTATGGTGGAATTGCACAAAGATGGTTAGTAGTAGAGAGCAGTTTGCGTCGTGATGCCGACCAACGTAAATTAGAAAAAAAACTCAAAAAAGCTGAAATTGAGGGTCAGAAAAAGTTGCGAGAGTTATCCAATATTGAATTTGCTTGTGACACCGATGCCTTGTCAGCAGCACGTCGTTTATCTACAGAACTAAAATATCATAATTTAACCCAAATTAGTAGCAGACAA